>JAKEIF010000045.1 GCA_022545875.1 Nitrososphaera sp. | reverse complement strand
GTGACACAAAGCTCGAAGGCTCTGTGCGCTGCGATGCAAACGTATCCGTCGCGGGAGGGAACCGGGTTGAAATAAAAAACGTCAGCTCTTTTGCAGACGTTGAGAAGGCCCTTCGCTACGAGATAACGCGCCAGATGACTATGCTAAAAAGAGACATTGACGTCAAGGCAGAAACCCGTCATTGGGACGACGCAAGAAAGCTGACAAAAGAATCTAGGACAAAGGAAGAAGAGCAAGATTATCGATATTTTCCAGAACCCGATATCCCGACCGTCTTGCTTGGGAGCGGATTCATATCGCACGCCGCAAAATCGATGCCAGAACTCCCCGACGCAAGAAAGGATCGGTTTGTGACAAAATTTGGGTTGTCAGCCCACGTTGCCCAGGTGCTGATCGACAATAAAGAGTTGGCAGACTTTTTCGAGTCGGCAGTTAAGAGCTATGACTCGCCCGGAGAGATAGCGAACTGGATCGTAACGGACCTATTGGGGTTTATTGACGAGCGGCAAAAACAGGAGAGGCTAATGCTTGCGGGATTAAAGATAGGCCCAGAGCATATTGCAGAGCTGGCAAAGATGGTAGACGACGGTCTGGTAAACAGGTCGACTGCGAAACAGATCCTGACGCAGATAACAAAGACTGGCGAGATGCCGACGAGAGTTGCAAGGCAAACACATGCAACAAGGATAGACGATATTGACGAACTTGCCGGCGTGATCGATTCCGTCTTCAAGTCAGAGCCGAGCGCGGTTGAAGACGCAAGGCAGAACCCCAACGCAGTCAATTTTATCTTTGGAAAAGTGATGAAGGCAACGAATGGCAGGGCCGATCCAAAGGCCGCCCTTGAACTAATAAGGAAAAAGTTGAAGGACTAGTTAGAGATGAAAACCGCGAGTCATTTCGTGGCACTCGCTGCTGTGCTTTAGCGCTTCTCGCTTTTGGTCGTCCTTGTCAATGTCGAACACCATGTTGCAGGTGTAGCACCGAATGAGCATCATGACACTCGGCAACACGGGATGACTCCTTAAGGTTTGCTAGTCATCGTCATCATCGTCACCGCCGCGACCCCTGTTGTCATCGTTTCCATGCCCGCGTCCGTTGCCATTTTCTCCGTTGCCCCGGCCTCTGTTGTCATCTTCCCCATCATCTCGGTTTCTAGCATCGTCATCTCCGTCGTCTAGGTCAAGGGTGTCGTTACCTTCATCACCGCAGTCCTCAACCATTTGCTCAAGCGCCCGCTCTAGCCTTTCAGTGCGGACTTCATTCTCGCCAAAGATGTCTTTTACAATCTTGGATAGGATATTGCTCAGCTTGCGGCGGTCTTGCTCGTCAAAGCATGCATCGTCATCTAGACCGACTGCGAGCCTTTCGATCACAAGGTCAATGGTCCTTTGGGTGTCTTCACGGGTCAGTGGAGGAGTCGTGTCCGGCTCCTCCCGTACAGGCTCGTCGATTTCGCCTGCACGAGATATCTTGAAAATAGCTCCGTTGATAAATGATAGGATGTAGAGGTTGCCATCCGCACCTGCCTTGATGTCTGTAATTCCTCCGAACCCGGTGCCAAAGGTGATACCTTCATTTTCCGATGGCGTGTCCGCTACCTTGTCTGAAAGTGCATCGGTCAGAGCAAGGGCGCTCCTGTTCTGATCAAGGTCAAACCTGTATAGCGCACCGTTCAATATGTCGCCTACAAACATGTCGTTCTGATATTCCTCACCAAGTCCGTCAGAGTCTAGAAACGTCAAGGCGGTAGGTCCTATTGGCTCGGTCCAAGCAAGTTCGGGGTCGCTATATTCCGACATCGCGTTGAACGATACGAGGCCGTCCAAGGTTTGGTTTGAAGCCATGCCAAAAACATCTCGCCAGCCGCTGTTAAACCCGGGCTCTACTAGATTTATTTCGTCTCCGGAAGCGGGGCCATTCTCAGTGTCCCAGAGATTCCCTGTAACCGGGTCAAAGTCCATTCCAAAGCTGTTCCTTATGCCATACGCATAGTAATATTTGCCAAATACCCCGGTGCCTATTACACTTGGCGGCACTTCGCCGTTCTTGCCCACTCGCAATACTCCGCTCGTGCCGTCAGCCGCCGGCCCATTTTCGAAATTCTGCACCTGCGTTGTATGTCCTTCCACATCACCAATAACTACATAGACGAAACCATCTGGGCCGACTAGGACGGGTCCCCCATTATACCGGGGTCCGGGGAGGGCAGGGAGATCGAGCAAGAGCTGCGGGTTTACCAGCCTGTTATCTTCTAGCTCATATCTGTAAAGGCGATTGCCGGCAGGCTCGACACCGCTGCTGTCATCACCGTCTGATCCGCCACCGGACTCTGTAAAGTACAGGAACACATACGTCGTGTCATTTTCAATTGATACTGCAATTCCCAGCATTCCCCGTTCGTTTTCGTTTGCTACTGCCACATCAAGAAGAGCTTGTTCCTGCAAGACTCCGTCCTCGACCAATCGGACTGTTCCATTGTCTTTTTCAAGCACAAGAATCCTATTTTCGTCCAGAAAGGCCATGGCGGTGGGCAGGAGCAGTCCGTCAGTAACTTTTTCAATGGCGAGATCCGGATCTGAAATACTTGGGCCAGAGCCCTCGGCAGCGTGATCTGCATGTTCGTGGGTCTCCTGTGCACTGATATAGTACAGCGGAGCCGCGAGTACCGTAATTACGAGAAAAATTTGAAGCAGGCGCATCCTGCGAAACTACGGATTCTATGCTAATAATGGCTTGTCGAGTGCGGCTCTAATAGAGATTTCTTAAATGTCATTACAGAGTGGCAACTTGCCCGCGTGCTTATCCCTAAAGTCTTTCAAGAGGCCATCCCTTACGTCATCCGGCGAAGGTGTAAGCATGTACCGAAAGCGCTTTGCCTTGCTGGTGCATTCATTGGCAAGCCGTTCCGTGAGCCCTAGCCGGATGTTCTGGCTTCCCCCTATGTAGAGGACCTTCATGTTGGCGTGCATGACAAAGACGCCTGCTGATTCCGGGATTGACTCTATAGTTGGCTTGTCATAGTCAAGCCATTGCGACCAGTCGTCAGTCATTTCCGCCAGCGCCGCCCTCCCTTTCCAGATTCAGCGAAAGTGAATTGATGCAGTACCGCATTCCTGTTGGTTTGGGGCCGTCGTCAAATATGTGCCCAAGGTGTGCTCCACATTTGCCACACATGACCTCAGTTCTTACCATACCGTAGCTGGAATCAACCTCCTCCTTGACGCTGCTATCTGATACCGGCTGCCAAAAGCTGGGCCACCCGGTTCCCGAATCAAACTTTGTCTTGGAACTAAACAGTGGGTTGCCGCAGCATACGCACCTGTAAAGCCCCTTTTCTTTGGAGTCGTGATAAATTCCGGAAAATGGAGGTTCGGTGCCTTTGTTCCAGCAGACGTCATATTGTTCGTCGGTAAGCTTTTCCCTCCAGTTTTCTCCTCCGCGGACCTGAGTCATGCGGATCCTTGGACTGCGAGCATATTTTAGGGATTGCCTTTTTCCGTGCCTGCCGACTTGGCCGCCTTCTTTGTATTCTCTAGGTAGGCCAGCGTCATGCCAAGGTCTGACAATGCTGTCAGATAGACCAAAGATAGATGACGTTCTTTCCACCTCGCGTGATATATAGTCGGCTATAGGTTTAGGGATTTATTAAATGGTCTAAATGTTCTATATAGGTCACTTTGCAATCTGCTTGAGGTGTGCGACTACGATTGGCAGGAATGCCCCCACGTCCGTGACGATGCCGATCGCCTGAGCTGTCCCTCTGTCAATGAGCTTTGTTACTACGGGCTGGCTGATATCTACCGCGACAACCTTGACCGACGCCGGTAGCATATTTCCCACGGCAATCGAGTGGAGCATTGTAGAAAGCATTAGCACCATCTTGGCACCCTTGGCGATCTCCTTGTATTTCCTCTGAGCCTCCACTACGTCTGTGACAACGTCGGGCAGTGGCCCATCATCCCGAATAGATCCGGCCAAAACGAAAGGCACCCCCTTCCGAACGCATTCGAACATCACTCCGCTCTTTATGATCTTTTTTTCTACCATCGCCTTAATTCCGCCGGATTTAAAGACCTCATTAATAGCCTGCATGTGGTTCCTGTGACCCCTTACGGCCAGCGTGCCGTCTTGGACCCTCATGCCAAGTGACGTGCCTAGTAGCGCGTTCTCAACGTCGTGAACGGCCAGCGCGTTCCCAGCAAGCAGGCCGTCGTCGAATCCCATGCGGATAAGTGCGGCAAGGGCTTCGGCAGCACCTGAATGAACTAGCACCGGTCCTGAAACAACGAGTATCTTGCCCCCTTGCTTCTTTGTGTTATAGATATCAGTTGCAACTTTTCGAGCAATGTGTTGAGTGGGTCGCTCGCTTGAGCTTGTGCTGCTCATGAACTGGAAAATGTCGACTCCTTCGCGGGGACGCTCCAGCGGGATAATCTTGACCCCGCGTTCTCCAACCACTACCATGTCGCCTTTTGCGATATCCCGTATCATCTTGCACTGAGCAGTTTTCCTCTTTATGTCTACTACAATGCACTTGTCCATCATCATGTTCTGGACATTTATCCATCGGCCGCCATGAAAAACCTGTGTCGTGTTGTTGGTGGTGCTGTAAAAGTCGTCGGGCATCACCATGTCCTTGGGTGCGGGCTGAAGCCGGGCTTCCTGTACCGAAACGGGCTGGGCGCCTTCCCTGTATACGAGCTCCAGTATGTTCTCTAGGTGCTCCAGGTTTTTTCCCCTCACCAATAGCCGGGCGTAACTGGCGTCTCTCTTTTTCTTGCCCACGGTGAATTCCAGAACCTGAAAGTCACCCTTTACATCCATGATGCTGTCAAAAATCCTTGTCAGGATCATCGAGTCGATAAGATGGCCTCTGACCTCGATTTCCTGCTCAAACTTTTCTGCCAAGGTATCGTTTCGGTAAGACGATTTCAGAGTTATAAGGTTATATCGGAAGCGAAAGTTTACCAAAGTATTCCTGCATGTTCTGTTCAGACTTGAGCTTGGCGACTATTTCTTCCTTGGTGCCCTCTGTGAACCACTGGGCAATGGATTTGGCTATCCCATTTCTGTCGCAAAGTGCGATCATGTACCCAGCATCTTCCTTTACCAAAGCATAGAGATTTTCCTCGCCCACTGGCTCCCACTTGTTATCCTTGTTGTCCTTGAGAGCAAGGGCCGGCATCGCGTGTCCCGTATAGCGCGTCAGCAATTCCTGGGACGCCTTGACGCGCTTTTCGCCCATTTTGAGAGCAGTGAAATACTGCATCGGTATAACAGGTTCACGCCGGCGTTAAAGTCTTTTCTAGACTTGGCTCAGAGTGCAAAACTAATCATTCCAAAAGGTCAGTTCCGTCTAGACTCTTCATCGCCAAATGAGACTGGCGCATCCCAGCTTTTAATCTAGATCATGTGTTACCGGCGAACCGGGCGAAAGTCTGACCGACTATGTCGTCGCTGTCGCCCAGAGCAGCCCTTGCGGAGTTGAAAAACGGCTTGAGGAGTTCTTTGTCATAGCCCTGTGTCGCATAAGCGCTTGCTTGCATGGCCATCTCTAGCTTGTCTATACGGTGCACAAACCGCGCCAGGTCAGTCTTGTTGTCAAGGTACTCTGACCAGATATCTGAATAATCGGATCGTATTGCAGCCGGCAGCCCGGCAAGTATTCCATCCATTGCTTTTTTTTCCTGCTGCATTTTCTCATTTGCAGAAACGTCTCCGGGCATGTAATCCCCCACCACTGATTCTGCCAAGTCGTGCAGCACAGCCATCTTCATGACTCGTGCAGTATCAAGGCCGACCATGTCTGACAGAAGCATCGCAATAGCAGACGTGGCAAATACGTGATCGGCGACTGACTCTGCGACCTGCACCTTTACCTTTGAGACCCAGCCGGCGCGCTTTATTGACTTTAACTTCAGCGCGGACTGGAAAAAAGGGTCTAGGTCTCGCCCCTTTACCATTTTCTCGAGTCGCCTTGGAGGAGGCCCGAGCCATGATGTATTCTGTCGATGTGCTTTGACAGCTCTTCGTTGTCCTTGAACCGGGATTGGCAATAGGGACATGCAACTCCAGTTTCTTTATTCACGTCTGCCATATCAGAAAATGGTTGGCACCTAACTTTAAAGCTAGTGCCCAATCGTGGACTTGGTTACGATTGCGACCGCGTCAGTAGCAGTCTGGGTAGCACTGCCGTTAAACGTGGGCGCTACCATATCTACAAAAAATGCAAGCACCGCCGTCACGATAGCCATGATGGCCGTTATCGCGACGATCAGGAAAACGTTGTTTATTTGTCCCAAATGCGATGGCAGCCCTTCGCAAACAGGGCATTTTAAGCTTAGCGTGTAATTGCAACTACGGGATAGAAGAATCCACGTATTACAATTCTGTTCTCATTGACCGGAATTGATGACACAGCTTTACTGATAGTAAAGATCCGCATACTATCGTACGGAAAATTGCTTCAACCAACTTTATGACAAGTTATGACGGTCTCGCAGAGGGATCGACGTGTAATTCACGTCAAAGAGTGTCTTTACTCTGGTTTCCAAGCGCTTTCTCATAGACATTAAAGACCTTGTTTGTTCCTGTGTTCGACCAGTCTCGTGCAGAATTACGCCGGTAGCCCTGTGATTTGTAAACCTGATGAGCTTGTTTCATCGTTTGTTGGGTCGAAAGCACCATCTTGGAATACCCATACGATATAGCCCGCTGCTCGCAGAGCAATATTAGACGCGATGCAACACCTTGGCCGCGCGCTTCTGGATGGACAGCCAATAAGTGAATTTCAGCTTCATCTATATCTGCTATCTGGCGGGCTGGACTCGTGGAGGGAACAAAGATAATCATGCCGAGAAGTTTTCCAGCTATTGACTTGGCGAGTATGATGTCACCGCGTCTTCGCACCCCGGTAGGCGTGAACATGGTCTCCGCGTCTGACTTGTCCGTGAATCCCTCTTCCACAAAAACGCGGGTCAACAATAATGTAATTTCTGAATCTTCCTCGCTTGTTCCCTGATAATCCAAGATTTGAAAATGCATTAGCGGATCGTCATGATTCAAGTGGTCTTACAGAATTAAGGCCTTCGTTATCCACTTCGCCAGGCTACGTCAGGCGTTCCAATCCTTTTGTTCGCCAAGCGCGCCGCGACAAACAGAAAATCAGATAGTCTGTTGAGATACACGCGAGTAGCAGGGTTAATTGATTCGACATTTGACAGCGTAACGACATTTGTCTCGGCTCTCCTTGCCACCCCCCGGCATTGATGAAGTAGCGCGGATTCAACAGTGCCGCCTGGCAGAATGAAAAATGTAATTGGATCGAGCTCTTGCTCGAACTTGTCTATTACCGGCTCTAGCGCCGACGCCATCTTATCGTTGACACGAGGTGTCTTGGTCTGGTTGTTTGGATAAATGGGATCAGCCAAGTCCGAGCCAAGTACAAAGAGGTCGCTCTGGATCCGTGTCAGGATCTCAGTGAGATCCTGAAGACGTTCATGCTTTGACAAGAACGCCATGGCAAGGCCGATGTTGGAGTTGAGCTCATCGACCGCGCCATAGGCCACTATCCGGGGGTCGGACTTTAGCACGCGCTTGCCACCAATAAGCCCTGTCTCTCCCTTGTCGCCGGTCTTGGTGTAGATCTTCATGTTCACTTATCGCGTACGTGAAGATTTAAGATTATGGCTTGAACGTAGAGCAAGCAACCGTCGTATTAAAATAGCACTCTTCAAACTTTATCTTGGATGAAAAGGATTGCGATTGTAGACGACGAGCCGGACATTACTGCCGTCCTAAAGAAAGGACTGGAGCAGAATGGCTTTGCGGTCGAAACATTCAACGACCCGCGGCTCGCCCTTTCTTCATTTAAGCCAAACTCTTGCGACCTCATGATAATCGATATCAGGATGCCCAACATTAACGGCTTTGATCTCTACAGGGAACTCAAGAAAAAGGATCCCTCTGTCAAAGTATGCTTCTTGACGGCTTTTGAGATCTATTACGAGGAATTCAGAAAGATGTTTCCAAACATTGACGTCAGGGCCTTTGTCAGAAAGCCAGTCGGGATATCAGCCCTTGTCAAGCAGATTAACGCAGTGATCGAAGAACCCTAGCCGGCGCGCTGCTTAAGGTAATTTATCAGCCGGATAGCATCCTTTTCTTTCAAGCTTTGTCTGTTGGACAAGATATAATCTTGGAACGCGTCGAGCTCGGTGCCAAGTGAGCCGTAGACCCGTCTCGCTTCATCCAAGATGTCAGGGTAGTTGCGATGCGGAAAATAGATCTCTTTTGCAACCCGCGCAATAGCCTGCTTGGTTTCTCTTCCAATTATCCCTTTTTTCTTGGCAAGGAACAGATTGTATCTGATGTCAACCATCGCTTCCGACTGAAGCCTATAGTCACCATCTGGAGAAAAGGTGACTGCCACCTCGTCGTCGGCGTTCAACTTGCCCGTTTTGTAAAGCCTAAAGACAGTTCCGATGCCAACCATACCAAATTTCTCGAGCTCTACTGCGCGAAGGGCACCTAGGCTGGCAGCGCCTGCCAAAGTTACCCCCTGCTTGCGGGCAAGCTGGTATACTTCGATAGGAGTGGGCGGGTAATCTTGCAGAAACACTCCGTCGACTAGGCCGACTAATTTTACATCAGGATCTGTGGCCAGCTTTAACAAGTCGCCTTTTTTTGCCGGCGGCCGGTACTCGGCATCTGGCATAATAGCCCTTGCCTTTTCGTGGCTTAGGGACGGACCGAGAAATATTATCGGCTTTGCCATTGTCTAAAACAAGCCCTGGCCCTCAGGCCCATTACTGACTTTGTGATCTTGAAAGTCTCCAGCCCCGGCACAATTGCCCTGACGACGGGGATCTTGAGCTCGGGATT
>JAKEIF010000044.1 GCA_022545875.1 Nitrososphaera sp. | reverse complement strand
GCTTGTCCACTGCGATCCCATTTGCATCCATTTTGGATTTTAGGTCGTCGATGTCAGTGTCCTTTCTTACAATGAGCAATGCAGTCTCGTTGTTTCTGAGGGCTGATTTGACAAACGCAAATGCCTCCAGCATTTCCAGCTCCGGGTTATCATAGAAGGCCAATACATGGTCAGTCAAGCCAATCTTGCTTATTCGCGACACGTTTGGCCTAATCAGAGACAGAAGGTGAGCAAATCTAAAAGGTTTGACTAGCACATCTTCCTCCTGAATTTCAAGTGACCTCATGTCTTCTGCCAAATAGTCCGCAGAGGTCGTCGACGTAAGAATTATCCTCTGGTCAGGCATTACTTCTCGAATCCTTTTTGCAAGCGAAATGCCCGCGATGTCGCGAAGATGCGTATCTATGATAACCATATCAAAGTTGTTGTCTCCTGAGAAAAGCGAAGCGAGACATTCGTTCCCAGAACCCACGATGACGGGCGTCACCCCAACAGAGTCAAGATACCTCTTGTACAGCTTCTGTATGTCTGGCTCCCTCTCTGCTATCAATATCTGAAGATACGGATCCTTAGTCGTTGCCATCTGCATCCTCCCCTCTTGGTGTTTTGCCAACCTGGGCAGTACAGGCGCAACCACTTGCGTCAATAGCTACGTCGTGGTTTTCAAGAACTCTCTGAAGCTGATAATTAAAGGGGTATTTGTCTACAAGTGATTTTTCAAACACGCACAGAGTGGTTACTTCTTTTATTCGGTTCGTCTGCCACCAGTGCTCAACAATCACGCATTCGTCAAAATGTTTATTCTTGAACAAAAAGCCCGTCGCATCGCCGATGTACCTTACGCGTAAATCTTTTCTATCGCGGAACATCGACTCCAGCTGATTCTGCACCTTTTCGTAGGGCGCCAAGTCGCAGCTCATTGCCGCGATATAGAATGGGGTGAAATCCACAACAAGCAGGTTACCTTTTTTGACATTTTCCTCATAATCGATTATCCGGGAACATAACGACTGGAAGTAGTCCTCGTCCCGAGCGTAAATGGTGCCATAAATGCACAGATCGCCTGCTTCCAAACCTTCATTGATAAAGCGCAGTATCTCGCGGTCGCGTTGTTGCTCGTCATCGTAAAACATGAGCATGTGCTTATTCTCTTGAAAAACAACAGACACGGCAGCCAAGAATTTGCGAAGCAGGTAGAAAAACCTACCGAGGTTCGATGGCTGTTCTAGAAGATTCCACTATGCCAAAATGAACGTCCTGCCACGCCTACTCTGAGCAAGCCGCCTTTACCTTTTTGTTAGCAAGCTTTTGGAATGTCGAGTGTTTTCTCCCACTGCCGCAACGACCTAAACCCTATTTGCGGATCTATTCCTGACTTTTGCGAGCACTATGTATGACGTGTCTGCAGTATTCATTGCCGAGCGCCATACATTCTTTCAGCTCAACTTTCACGTTCGACTTGCCGCCCAAGGATTTCGAAATAATTTTGTCATGGAGGCCGTGGCACACCATGTCTTGGTTGTTAGACGCAACTTTATGCAGGATGCAATTCTTGCTCTTTATGCAGTATCCACCATCGTTTTCATCGCTCGAAAGAGATGACGCAAAACCCATTTCGTTTGATTCTTCGTTAATAATTCGTAAGGATCGCTCAAGGTCATGAGGACGATCGGCCCTGTTGATCTTTTCCCGAATACCAGAGGCAATATCTTCCGCTATGGAATCAACTATTTCTCTAGCCTCCGCTTCCCCCTTTTTGCCAACTAACTTTTTGATCATGAGATCCAGAAACAAATCATACTTTCTTGGAAATAATTCCCTACCTTCTTCTGTTAACTCGTATACCTTTCTCGGCCTGCCCATCCTTTCAATCCTGAACTTTGACCGCACGGCTTGTTGCGACTGCAGTGCTTCAAGATGAACCCTCGCGGCGCTCTTTTGAATTTGAAGTGCCTCTGCTACTTCGCCTGCACTCTTTGGGCTGGCCAATAGCAGGTCGAGAATCCTTTGTTTTGTGCCTTGAGGCATATTATCCTGAGGAGACATATTCATTGAGACTTTGAATACTAAGTCGTGTTTATAATATTTAAAGTATGCTATAGTTTAGCCACTTTAATATATCTAAAGTAGCTATAGTTTATAAAAGGGTGCGTTGTGCTATGTGCGATGAATAAAAAACCGACACGCATCCTTGTGGTTGCCGTCATTGCTGCGGTGCTTTCAACAGCATTCGCGGCAAGTCAGACCACTGGGACCTCTGTAGTTCAGAAGGTCCAAGCAACCGAGGGAATAAACGAAAATACGAATGACAAACCAGAAGGAAGAGGATCAAATAGACATGAGAACGAGCACAAACCTTCATTTGCAGCAAGCGAAAACTTGGACGAAACCAAAGTTACTGAACTGAGAATTGCCATGCACGACCTCTGGGTCGAGCATGTCGTTTGGACAAGGCAATACATAGTCGCAGCAGCATCGGATAGTCCTGATGCGCCATTTGCAGCAGAAAGGCTCCTTGAAAACCAAGATCAGATAGGCGATGCGATAAAGCCGTTGTATGGTGACGAAGCTGGTGAACAGCTCACATCGCTATTGAAGGACCACATTCTGATTGCAGTAGATTTGCTCGAAGCGGCCAAGGCTGGCGACACAGCAGCAGTGGAAGAGATTGAAGAAAAGTGGTACGAGAACGGCGATGACATTGCTACATTCCTGAGCGAGGCGAATCCAAATTGGACGAAAGAAGACATGCTCAGTATGATCAATGAACACCTATCTCTCACAAAAACAGAGGCCGTTGCCAGACTAACAGGTGACTATGCAACTGACGTGACTACTTTCGACGCGTTGTACGTCCATGCCGTGTCGATGGCAGACGCATTCACAAGTGGCATTGTCAAGCAGTTCCCAGAACAGTACGAGGCACAAGAGATCGAAGACGACGAGGAATAGGCTGACGTCCATGCCGACCTCCACTTTTTATTTTCTATTAATCATCCTTACGGCCTGCACTTTGAAATCCGGAGATCCTGAAGATGGCAGATGAACTAAAGATAAGGGATATCCATAGACCAAAGCCAGAGACTGTCCTTGTAATGCAGGGAGGAGGATCGCTTGGAGCTTACGAATGTGGCGTTTACAAGGCCTTGGCCAAGCATGATATCAAGTTTGACATTATTGCAGGAACCTCCATAGGCGCTGTCAACGCGGGCATAATCATTGGCGCCCGCACAGACGAGCCGGCTAAAGTTCTGGAGGACTTTTGGTTAACTATTGCAGACATCAGTATACCCTCATACCTTCCTGACCTGGCGAGAGCGGCAACTGCAGCAATGTCTGCTGCCATTTATGGCAACTCGCATGTATTCATGCCCCGCTGGCTTAACTCTGGCGGAATGCTGGGTTCTAACCTCCCGATTTGGCTTTCAGCAACGCCCAACATGTATGACATTGAACCGCTGAAAAAAACTCTTCATCGATTTGTCGATTTTCAAAAATTGAATAGCAAGGATACACCAAGGCTGATTGTCACGAGCACTGATATTAAAGAAAGTGAGCCTGTATCGTTTGATAGTGCCAAAACGACTATTGATGTTGACCACCTAGTAGCTTCAGCGGGCTACCCGTTTTATGGAATCTCTTGGACAGAGAAGGACGGCAAATTCCTGTGGGATGGTGCTCTGCTAAGCAATACTCCACTGCGAGAAGTTATAGAAGCCTCGCCGAAACTAGACAAAAAAGTCTACATCGTTAACCTATTTCCACGTCAGCAAGATGAGCTACCACAAAATATGGCGGACTCTTGGCATAGGGCCAAAGACATCATGCATACCGATAGGACGGATCACAACATAAGAATGTCAAAAGTCATTTCGAGGTACCTGACTTTGCTTCGAGAAATGCACGACATACTGAACAACGTTGAACTGGAGCAAAAAGACCGGGAAAGATTTTTCAAAGTCGAACGAGAATACCACAAACTGGCAGAACAAAGAGGCTCAGTAATCCAAGAGATCACAAGGATAGAACGCAAAGAGGACCTTCACTTTATCTTTGAAGACGCAGACTTTTCTTTGGCAACAATAAAGAAATTGATAAGCCAGGGAGAAGAGGACGCAGAAAACGCGCTG
>JAKEIF010000043.1 GCA_022545875.1 Nitrososphaera sp. | reverse complement strand
CTGCCACGCTAAATTACGACGACTTGGCAAGGGTGTTGGTAAAAATGTCAGCTCAATTTCCAGATAAAACGATCCTGGCTTCCCTCATGGGCCTTGCGGAAGGAATGGAGAACAGGGCGATAATGTCAGAGGGCGGCGTGCCGTACTACCTCTATGCAGAGCCTGCGATAAGGACGCTGGATGCGATGTACGAATTCAAGAAATGGGTGGATCAGTCTGCGACAAAAGCTTCGACACTGCAGTTTTCAAAGGATGAAGCCAAGGTCAAATCAATTTTCGAAAATGTCAGAGCGCAGGGAAGAAACAACCTTTTGGAGGAGGAAGGCTATGAAGTGCTCAAGGCCTATGGATTTCCGACACCAAAGAGCATACTAGGAACTACCGAAGAGGAATGCGTAACTGCGGCGAAGAATATCGGCTATCCCATCGTGATGAAGATAGCGTCGCCGGACATTATACACAAATCAGATGCAGGCGGCGTGAAAGTAGGAATCAAGGGCGATGAAGAGTTGCGTTCGGCATTTCGCACAATAATGGCTAGCGCAAAAAAGTACAAGGCTGATGCCAAGATAAAGGGCGTGCTGGTGCAGGAAATGGTAAGATCCGCAAAGGAAACGATTCTAGGTGCAAGTCAGGATCCGACTTTTGGGCCGGTGATAATGTTTGGATTAGGCGGCATTTACGTCGAGGTGCTCAAGGATGTGGTATTCAGAGTCGCTCCAATAGACGAGCGGGAGGCAATTGATATGGTAGAGTCCATAAAGACGATCAAGCTCCTCAAAGGCGTCAGAGGCGAAAAGCCCTCTGACCTCAGAGCTATAGCGGATTCACTTCAGCGGCTGTCACGGTTGGTGGTTGACTTTCCGGAGATAAAGGAGTTTGGCATCAATCCGCTGCGTGTGCTCGAGGAAGGAAAGGGCGCAAGGGTTGTCGACGCCAGGATCATACTAAAGAACTAGAATTTTGTCCCGCATTCCGCGCAAAAGACAGAGCCGGCTTCATTCTGGTAGCCGCATGAGGGGCACTTGCCGCTTGACGATGTCTTTGCCGGACCTGACGCTCCCACCAGTATAATGTCTCCAATCTTGGAGATGTTTTCCCATGATATTTCTCTGCCACCTACCTTTAGCGTTATTTGCGCGCTGCCGCCAGATCTTCGCAGCCCAATTTCTTCAATCCTGCCGATTAGCATTGCTTCGCCGTCATATGCAGACATGCCTACGACAGATTGTATCGAAATATACTCGGCAGATTCAGTTGGGGGGGCGACTGACGATTCGGTTTGAGGGGCGACTTTGGGTTCTTGAACCTGCGCAGCTGGCTGCTGCTCCGCTGGAGTGTCAAACCGCCTGTACTGGGCAATTGTTGCGTTGCATGTCTTGCATTTGTACTCACCCTTCTCGGCTAGTGTGACGCCCTCTCCAAGCTCCTCGTTTGGATTATCGTAAATTATGGATGGCGAACCTTCGTATTCTTTTTCGCATTTATTGCAAAAGTACTTTACAAATCTATCATCCTCTAGCCTGCCGATTCCGGCTAGGAACAGCTCAGGGCCTCCAAGGTTGGCCTTTTTCTGCTCAGGGTCAGTAACCCTTGCAATCGCATAGCCACCGGATCCCCGCAGCTTTTTTTCTGCCATTTGGTCTTCCGCCATCATGACTAGAACACTTCTATTTCCAAGTAATTTAAGTCTAATACCTATGTCCAATTGGATCAGGAAAAGAATAGTTGGTCCTGCGAGTATGGGTCGCAGGACAGGTTTCCTAACGTGCAATTACCCGTGCTTGTTCCCCGTTGTCACTGATGACGAGTTTGTCCACTATTCCGTAGATTGGCCCTGTCACATTCCCGTCAATAGTCTCATCAAGATCTATTCGCACCGCGTTGAGCCTTTCCAGCGTAATTACGATGTTGACGACGTCCTCGCCATCATCAGAAACAATGCTTGACGCACTTGCCACAGTGATAAGGTTGCTGTCGAACTGCACTGCAGACGAATCCACCGGCGTAAAGTTGGCGATTAGATAGTTTTCTCGGCTTTGTCCATCAGCACTGACTACTGCAATGTTGGCGCGAAAGTCGGAGACAGCCGTATTATTTACACTCATAACCCAATCTCCTGCTATGATGAGTGGGACCTCGGAGAAGTCAGCTGTAGCATTTGCCGTCACCGGAGGAGCGAGCGATGCAATAGTCCCGTTAATCGTTAGCAGGTCGCCGACCTTTTCAGATTCGTCTGACGTGATTTCAGTCAGGTCTGATTGTGACAAGAAGGGATCCAAGGCCGTATCGCTTTCATCGTCTATCGGATCGTCATCTGGCTGCTCTTTCACCGTTTCGTCATCGAATCCCTCGACTTCGGTTTCGGCTACATCATCAACAATTTGGAGATAGAATTGCGCTTTAGGTCTGGAATCATCAAGTGTCGTTTCAAAGTACACCAGATGGGGGCCTTCCCCTTGGAACATGTGGCTGACGGGGTACTCTTGAGCGATTTCAAAATCGGTATCCCCCTGCATCGGACCAGCGCACTTGCTGAAAGGATAACCGTTTGCAAAGTCCCTGTACCAGGCGTACCCAGCTTCAGAGGAATTCACTTCTACTCTTGATCCGTTTTCCATCCTGAACCCTTGGGCATCCGCATTTAGAGTGAATTCGACGCTGAATTGCTGGTCTCTAGTCACGGGGATTATAACTCCCGAATCGGCGAGG
>JAKEIF010000004.1 GCA_022545875.1 Nitrososphaera sp. | reverse complement strand
CCGCTGCGATTCTTGAAATATCCTTGGAGGGAGCTATCAAGACAAAGATAATGTACAAGGCTTTTCTCTCATTTCCTCAACTCAAAGAATACCTTGGGGTGCTAATGGAGAAGGAGCTCCTGGAGCATAATGCCACTGAGCAAAAGTACAGGACCACCGACAAGGGCAGGCAGTACCTGAAAATGTACAAAGATGTCGGTCAAATGATATTTCCAAATTCCATAAAGAAAAAGTAATCACAGCCACGACCAGAATGCGATCCCGCGAATCGCACATTGTTCCTCACTATCGCCTTGGCCTTCCGGTCCGCCTCCATTTCGGGCAATCCTGTTTTGAGGTACTGGAGCATTAGCTCTTCGTACAGTTTTTTGGCGCGTTCCTCAGTAAGCGCCTTGTACTTCCTTTCGGCCGTATCAACGACAGGATTTTCTCCAACCCCTTTCATGTCGAGGTATTCCTGCCTGCAATCTTCACAAGATTCTTCAAAAAAATCCCTGTGGACTTTACAGCTCATGTTAGAGCACCGGATCTTTTTTGACTACAGGCAGACCATCTTGGATTTGGATGCCCATGACATCAAGGATAGTGCTTGCAGCGTGCAGTCCTTCCCGCTCGATGATCTTTTGGGCCATCTTGAGCCGATACGCCCGTGCCCAGTGCTGCCCGATCTTGTACTTGCCACGCATCTCCGCCGGGATCACTTTGATTATAGCGACTTCTCGTACTACAGGCATGCCAGAGTCAAGAGCCTCATACCTGCCTTCTTTCTGGTATTTCTCCATCAGCGCATTAAGTGCCCTTGCCTTCTCCTCGTCATCGTGCACCATTTCAGCACTGCCTTTGATTACAACGCTGATATAGAGAGTGTCGGCCTGCGACGCGTCAGTAGGATGGAAGTAATACGAAGGCAAAAAGCAAACGTGCTGGTCGACTTCAAAGCCGACGCGGGGATTTCGTCGAATGTTATCCAGTTTCTCCCCAAACGGGTGCGAGTGCATATAGACTGAACCATCAAGATATACAAAATTCATCGGGATTATTTGTGGAAACCCGTTTGAGTCAATGGAACATACCCGGCCGACTGGTTGGCTGTTCAGAAATTCAATGATATTTGATTTTGACTGGATTTCGAGCTTCTTTACCAGCTGCATACATGTTGCATAAAGGCAGGCTGGCGTTAAAAGTTACCCATTAGTGTTATACGAAGGGATGTCCAAGTCCTTCAAGCTGTGAATAAGCGGATTCTACGCATCGCAAGGGTGCTTTGCATTGCCGGCCTTGTCGCCATCACAGGTTATGCGTTCACCCGGCTATACATAATGGCCCAGCGGGCCGACATTTCCATACTGCTGCTAAACGTCGTCGCATTTGCCGGTATCGCCGGGCTGCTCATCTACATCTCAAAGAAGGAACGAGACTATGGGGAAGGGGAAATGTTCAGAGATTGATTTTTGTAGCCGCTAACTAGCAATAGCACCATGCACGACGAATCGACTCCCAGATACAGGATAAACCAGATGACTGATACCGGCTCGACGGTTGTACTTGCACTTGCAGAAGATGTCGAGCTGGAACCTGTGACTCAGCAGCAAATGATGCTAGAAGCCGTGGACAGGGCCATCACGGACAAGGAGGTAAAAGAGCAGATAAAACCGATCTTGGAAGCCATTCTAAGGTCCCAGCCCCAGACGATGCTCAAGACCTACTCCCAGACAGCGATCCAAATTACAATGCCCAAGAAGCGCTATGAAAAGATGGGCAGCCCACGCGTTGGAGACAAGTTGACCATAGATATCAAGAAGGCGGTGCAGTAGCGCCCAGCTGCCGTTCCAGCTCGCCTGCCGACTTTATGGGAAGCGAGCAGGTAAAGTTCCGGCAGACAAATGCAGTGTCTCCCGCTTCTGTCCCGCGGCCTTTGAAATATGGAAACTTCTCTAGTTTTCCGATCTCGCTCTGGAGGACTATGGCGCTCACCGCGTCAGGAAGAAAGTGCTGGGAAAGCCACCTTGCCATCGAAGAATCCCTCCCGCTGGCAGTGACTGTCACTTCGACTGGCTTTTTCACATAGAGGTAGATTGCAGTCAGCAGCTGACCAAAGCCAAATGGGTTTTCTGCCGCAGCCCTCGCGCCGGCCTTCATAATTTCTTCGGCCTTGCCAAGGAATTGTGCATTCTGAGTATAATGGTACAGCCGGATAAGGTTAGTCGCCGCCACCGAATTTCCGCTTGGTATGGCCAAGTCGTACAGGTTCTTTGTCCTCACTATCAGCTTCTCATGATCGTCGGAGGTGAAATAGAGATTGCCTGCCTTTGAATCCCAAAAGTGAGCGAGCATAAAGTCGCTGTAGGCTACAGCCTTGTCGAGAGTCTCGATGCGCGAGTCCACGGAAAAGAGGTCCAATAAGCCCGCGACATAGAACGCGTAATCGTCAAGGTAAGCATTCAGTTTCGCCTGTCCATCTTTGAACGTGCGGTAAAGCCTTCCCTGCCCCGCCGAAAGTTTTGTCTCTATGAAGGTTATTGCCTTATTGGCTGCTTCGAGATATCTTGGGTCACCGGTGACGGCAAAGCCTTTCGCAAAAGCAGAGATCATCAGGCCATTCCAAGATGTTAGGATCTTTTCGTCTCTACCGGGCCTTATCCTCTTTTCTCTGGCCGCAAAGAGTTTGTCTGATGCGCCAGAAATTATTTGCCTAATTTTCTCGACGCTCTGTCCGTGCGCCTGAGCAAGGTTCTCCAGAGGGACCCGGACATTCAGAATGTTCTTTCCCTCAAAGTTCCCGCCCTCAGTTACCCCATAGTGTTCGCAGAAAAGGTCTGTCGCCTGCTGCTCGTTGAGCAAGTCAGCGATTTCTTTCTTGCGCCATACATAGAATTTTCCTTCCTCGCCTTCAGAGTCGGCGTCTTGCGCAGAGAAAAAGCCTCCCTCTGGATGAGTCATTTCACGCAAGACAAAGTCGAGTGTTTTTCGCACAGTGTGCAGAAATTTTTCCTGCTTTGTTATCTGGAATAGTTCGCAGTAAACTTGGACGAGTAGAGCATTGTCGTAGAGCATCTTTTCAAAATGCGGGATTAGCCACTTTTGGTCAGTAGAATATCTCGCAAAGCCCCCTCCGAGCTGGTCGTGGATGCCGCCTGCCGCCATCTTGTCCGCGGTAAAGGCAACAAAGCTGGAAAACCGGCTGACGTTAGAAATGTCAAAGTAACGCAGCAAGAACAAAAGGTTTGATGGATTGGGAAATTTAGGAGCCTGTCCGAATCCCCCATATACGAGGTCGCCCATCTGGAGCAAGCTGATTGCGCCTTCATCCAGGATTGACCGTTCTAGGACTGCTGACTGCGAACCCGCGCCGGGCAGTGCCACATCGTGGGCGGTCTGCGTAAGTGCGCCCATGAATTCGCTGCTGGCGGATTCGATTTCCTGTTTTTTCGCCTTGTATGCTTCTGACAACTGTTTCAGTATCGTCCGGAACCCAGGCATCCCATATTGGCCGCCGTCTTTAGGGAAATAGGTTCCAACATAGAACGGCTTTTGATGAGGCGTAAGGAAAGCGGAAAGAGGCCAGCCCCCTGATCTCGTTGCAAGTTGACATGCACGCTGATAGATGTCGTCTATATCGGGCCTTTCTTCGCGGTCGACTTTTATGTTGATAAAATTTTCATTCATTAATTTTGCAATGTCTGGGTCTTCAAACGATTCATGAGCCATCACATGGCACCAATGGCAGGCACTGTAACCTACGCTAAGAAAGATGGGCTTGTCCTCACGCACCGCTCTCTCCAAGGCCTCATCTCCCCAGGCGTACCAATCAACAGGATTGTAGGCATGCTGGAGCAGGTACGGGCTTGTTTCTTTTGCAAGCCGGTTTGGTTTTTCGTCTTTGTGGCCCATGCTTTCTTGCATTTGCTGCACTTGACGCTGCATGATATATAGACTATACATTCATCTCTGGAAAAATCCTGTTGACAATTAGCCTTATTCAATCTCGCTGCAATTGTCACAATGT
>JAKEIF010000042.1 GCA_022545875.1 Nitrososphaera sp. | reverse complement strand
GCAAATTGTAATGTGATTAAGCGTTAGTCAGTACGCCGTCGGATCTGCGTCAGACAGCATTCATAATGAAAACTCCTAGGTCAGCAAATTCCAACGCACATGAGTTGGATTTAAACGAGAAAAGCTTGTTCGATCCGAACAAATCGTATACGCCCTGAATCCACAACATTCCGTGTTTTTAAACTCAGCCATCAGAATTGGGATAATGAGGCGCCTCTCATGATTTTTACTCTCCTTGCAACATTATTCAAACCTTAAATAGTTAGACGCCTCAACAGCTGCGAGGTAAGGGTTTTGCATTCTGCGCTCTTGCAAGGGTGATCGTGCATGTCTCATAGTACCGACAGCAAAGCAAGAGCCGTAATGATTATCGATGATGATAAAGACATACTGACGACTCTTACAAGAGGTTTGGAAAATGATGGCTTTAAAGTTCATGGTTTTTCTGATCCATTACTAGCCTTGGAGCATGTAGAGAATGGCTGCCACGAATGCGGGCTAGCCGTATGCGACGTAAGCATGCCCAATATGACGGGCTTTCAACTCGCGCGCAGAATACGTGATCTCAGAGCCGACATACGAATAATCTTCATGACTGCATTTGAGGTCAACAAGAACGAATTCAGCAGAGTCTTTCCATCTACAGATATTGAGAATGTGATTCGTAAGCCGTTCACTCCGTCAAGATTAGCTGAGATAGTAAAGGACGCTTATTCGTCCTCCAAGGCGTAGACTGCGTTATACCGCGACGGTTGCGGCAATCATTTGTCAATAGCCATTCCATCAATTGTCATATGGTGAAAATCCGCCTTGTAATTTGCCATCTGGCATCGCCAGCTGCATCGCTGGGTGTCGATACGCTTATGAGAATTAGGTTTGAGGTCAGGATTCGGCCGTCTTGAAGTAATTACTCAACGTTTCGCCGGGTCCCTGCGGACGCGCCTCGACTTTCTCCTTCTCTGAGAAACTTACATAGCTCTCCAGCTGCTGGCACTTGTGGCAATAATGCATTGATTGTGTAACTGATTTGTGGTCAAGGTACTCGTGCCCACATCCGCTGCAAACCATGTCTATAGGGAACTGAGCCGAGGTAGTGACATAAACTTTTGAGAGTGTTATTGCCCTACAAACAACACTACGCGTTCTTGTGTTTTATTAGCTGGTCGATGATAAGTTTTTCACGATTCCCAAATCCGTTACCTAGGGATTTCTTTTTTACGGGCTTTATCAGTCAGAATTACGTTTATTAACACAGGCTTGTAACTTTACAGCGTATGCACAAATTTGACGAGCTTGACATGAGAATCCTGTCAGAATTGACAAGGGATGCCAGCATTTCGGTTCCAAGGCTTTCCAAGAAACTCAACATCAACGCTTCCGTGCTCTATAGCAGGATAAAGCGCCTAACGAAGCGCAACCTCGTGAAAAAGTTCACGGTGATAGTGAATGAAAACATGCTAGGCATAAACGTCAAGGCAACCGTCGGAATAAACCGGGACCCAAAGCTAAAGGAACCCATACATTCCGAGCTGCTAAAGATACCTGAAGTAAGGTCCCTTTCCGAGGTCACCGGCAGATTCGACATGATTGTGAGCGTCAGCGCGCATACCCTTGAAGAGCTCCATAATGTTGTCATTGAACGAGTGGGTAAAATCGAAGGCATCCAGAACACCGAGACATTTGTGGAGATGCAGAGGACTGAGAAGGAGCCCCTATATACAGTTCAGGTGTCCTCTATCAGCAGGTAACTAGCAGATATTTTATATAGCTCATAAGGTCAGTGAGTTCTAACTTGGCGGTAGTAGAGCGCAAGATTACGGAAATGATCCAGACCCTCAGGCTGGCGAAAAAGACCAGCAGGGAAGACTATTCCCAGCACCTGCGCCTTGTCCTCATGGGCATGTTGGCAGTGGGCGGCCTGGCATTTGTCATAAAGCTGATTGCAGAGTACCTGACTTTTGGGTCGCGCTTCGGTTAGCCATTCAATAGGGTTAAAATACCTTTAAACCCAATTTTCATCATGGAAAGCAAAGCAGACACTAATGCAGTGACTCATGTCACTTCAAAGACATGGGATGCCGAAGTTCTAAAGTCGGATACTCCTGTTTTTGTGGACTTTTGGGCGGAATGGTGTGGGCCATGCAGGATGGTTGGGCCGGCAGTGGAACAGATAGGCCGCTCAATGTCGGGCAAGCTAAAGGTTGCAAAAGTAAATGTAGATGAAAATCAGGAGATTGCCATGAAGTATGGCATCAGGTCGATTCCGTCATTGATCCTTTTCAAAGGCGGCCAAGAAATTGGCAGGACAATTGGCGCAGCTCCCAAGGAAACATACCTGAAATTCATCGAAAGCTCACTTGCCAAATCCTGATCCCCTTTTTCCTTTTCTCAAGCGGCGAAAGCATTAATACGGTATTTCGTTAGGTAAGTAAAGATACCATCTATTGGGAAAAAAGGAACTAGCAGCGCTCTTTTCATCGAATCCAGACAAGTATTACAAGGTCGCGCTATTTGACAAGATGGGATTTTCTCGCCGCAAATGCGGCAAGTGTGAAAAATATTTCTGGACGCTCGACCAGCAGAGGTTGTTCTGCCCTGACCACGAAAGCTACAGTTTCATTGGCAGGCCGCCGACAACGAAAAAACTGGATTACGTCGGAGCATGGAAAGAGACCGAAAAATTCTTTCGATCAAATGATCATTCTATCGTTAGACGGTACCCCGTAGTATGCAGATGGCGCGATGACCTCTACTTCACTATAGCTTCAATTGTGGATTTTCAGCGTGTCGTAGGCAGCAAGGTTGTCTTTGAGCTGCCTGCAAATCCACTGGTGGTGCCGCAGATGTGCCTCCGCTTCAACGACATTGAAAATGTTGGACTTAGCGGGCGCCACTACACCGGCTTTTGCATGATTGGACAGACGTGCAACGCCGACGCAGAGGGCGGCTACTGGAAAGACAAATGCATAGATCTAGACTATGGGATGCTTACCAAAGGACTGGGGATTGCGCCAGAAGAGATAACGTTTGTCGAGGACGTTTGGATGGGAGCCGGCGCATTTGGCTATTCGCTTGAATTCTTTGTGCGCGGGCTTGAGCTTGGAAACGCGGTCTTTACGGAATTTGAAGGCAATGAAAACGACTACCGCACAATGCCCAATAGGATAATAGACATGGGAGCCGGCCTCGAACGCTTTTCGTGGATAACAAACGGCACGCCGACGAGCTATGACTGCTGCTTTGGCCCGGTAATCGACCGGCTGCTAAACGCAACCGGCACGGATGGAGATCAGCAGATACTGTCGAGATATTTTGAAGCAGTATCTTCAAAGCTCGATATCGTGGGCAACATAAAGGAGATGAAATCCCTGATTGCAAAGGACATGGGCATCGAGGAGGATCGACTGGCAAGAATAGTATCGCCCTATGAGGCCATCTACACCGTGGCCGACCATGTCAGGACGCTCGTGTTTGCAATCTCCGATGGCGCGCTTCCCTCGAACGTTGGAGGCGGGTACAACCTCAGAGTGATCTTGAGGCGCGCGCTTTCCATACTTGAGCGACTTGGATGGAAGCAGGTAAGCGTAGCAGGCATCGCAGACATGCACATCGACTACCTGCGCGAAATGTATCCCGAGCTTGAGGAACACAGGGCTGATGTGCGCACAATCCTCGAGCTGGAATCAGGCAGATATGTTGGGTCCAGGGAGCGGATGAACTCTATCGCTACAACTCTAAAGTCTAGCAAAAAGCAGGAACTTTCGGTTGACGACCTCCTGCGGCTTTACGAGTCCGACGGGATAACTCCGGACTTTCTATTGGAGCAGGGAGCAATCCAGAACGTGCCGTCTAGCTTTTACACGAGGCTGGCCGAGCTGCACAGCTCGAGCCAAGCATCCGCCCAGGCAAACAAGCCGATCGCCGGACTGGACGAAGTGGCCGAGACAAGGCTGCTATACTATGAAGACGAATCTTTGCGCGACTTGGAGGCAAAGGTGCTAAAGATTGTGGATGGAAAGTACGTAATCCTTGACAGTACTGCATTTTATCCCCGCGGAGGCGGCCAGGAACCGGATACCGGCAAAATAGAAGAGGCAGAAGTGGTCGAAGTAACCAAACAGGCAAATGTTGTCGTCCACAGGGTCAAGAGCACCGCTGGGCTTTCAGAGGGCCAAGTCATTCATGCTAGCGTAAATTCTCGCCGGCGCGACTTGGTGACAAAACACCACACGGCGACCCATGTGTTGAATTCATCTTCCAGAAACACTCTGGGCTCATGGGTGTGGCAGAATTCCGCATTTAAGGAGGAAGGTTACGGCAGACTCGATATCACGCATCACTCCGCCCTCACCCGGGATGAAGTCCAGAAAATAGAGCACAAGGCAAACAGGGTCGTTCGCGAAAACCGTCCCGTGGTCATAAAGACATATGACCGCGGCGACGCAGAGCAGAAATATTCTTTCAGGATATACCAGGGCGGCGTCGTCCCGTCTAGTAACGTGAGAATAGTCAACATCGGCAACTGGGACGTCGAGGCTTGCGGAGGAACCCATGTGCAGAGCACTGGAGACATCGGGCTCATCAAGATAGTAAAGTCGGAGCGCATCCAAGACGGGGTTGTCAGACTAGAGTTTGTCGCTGGCGAAGCGGCGGTCAACTTTATGCAGCAGCAGGAAAGCCAGATTGCGTTTATTGCCCAGACTCTGGGATCTAGTAGGGAAAAGGTCGTCGAATCATTCAGCAAGGCGATGGAGGATGGCGAGGCGGCCAAGAGAAAGCTGAGGACACTAATCAGGTCTGTAGCCGGCGAAATGGCCAAGGGCGCGTCGCTGCAGGCAAGGGTGCTCCCAACAGGAGTCCGGGTCTACAGCACGTTCGACGAGGAATTGGACGAAGACTACCACATAGCCATTGGTGAAAAAGCAATCGAGCTCGACCCGTCGCTTTTGTATGTCGCGTTGCTTTCAAAGGGACAGGCGATAAGGGTTATTGTATTTGCGGGCGAACAGGCGCGCAAGAAGACCAAGGCGGGGACTGTCGCCAAGCAAGTATCCGCTACCCTGGGCGGGTCTGGCGGAGGAAACGATCGTTTTGGTCAGGGAGGCGGCAGGTCAAAGGACAAGGTAAAGGAAGCATTGATGCTGGCAGAACAATCGGTGGGATAATTATGAGCGATAGCGAGAGGATTGACTGGAACACCATTGAGCAAAAATGGATAAAGCGCTGGCACGATGCCCGGGTCTTTGAAACTGAACCGGACGAATCGAAAAAGAAATACTTTGTTACAGTCGCATACCCTTATCCGAATTCTCCGCAGCACATAGGGCACGGCCGGACATACACCCTGGCAGATGCCCACGCCCGTTATATGCGCATGAAGGGATTCAACGTGCTCTTTCCCATGGGCTTTCACTATACAGGAACTCCAATTCTTGGCATGTCACGGCGCGTCGCTTCCGGCGACAGCGACTTGCTCGATACTTTTCACAAGATTTACAAGCTCTCAGACGACGTCATCTCCACATTTGTAGAACCAGTCAAGATTGCGAGCTACTTCCATAGCGAGATAAAAATGGGAATGAAGGAGATGGGTTACTCTATCGACTGGAGGCGAGAGTTCACCACTATTGATCCAGTTTATTCCAAATTCATTTCCTGGCAGTTCCGCATGCTCAAGAAAAAGGGGCTAATAGTCCAAGGGTCGCATCCGGTGGGATGGTGCCCCCGCGACCAGAACCCCGTCAGCCAGCATGACACGATGGGAGACGTCGAGCCGGATTTCACTGAATATACGCTTGTAAAGTTCCATTCTGGCGATAAAGTTTATCCCGCGGCGACTCTGAGGCCCGAAACGCTCTTTGGCGTAACGAACATGTGGGTGAACCCCGAGACGGAATATGTCGAAGCTTCAGTTGATAGCGAGACATGGGTTCTCAGCAGAGATGCGGCGCGAAAACTCGAGTTTCTTAACCACAAGGTCGAAATAAAAACTTCAGTGAAAGGGAGCAACATTGTTGGATCAAAGCTGGCAAACCCTTTGACAGGGCTACTGGTCCCTGTCTATCCCGCAGCCTTTGTCAAGTCAGACAGCGGGACAGGATTAGTAATGTCTGTCCCAGCGCACGCGCCCTATGATTACCAGGCACTCGAAGAACTGAGGGTGGACGAAAGGGCGAAGGCAGAGTATAGCATACGCGATGTCGCAAGCCCCATCAAGATAATCGAGTCAGAGGGCTATTCAGGAATACCCGCGGCCGAAGCAATCGCAAAGTCGGGAGCCTCGAGCCAGAATGACCCCCGGCTAGAGGAGGCGACTAACGACCTATATTCACATGAATTTTACAAAGGCAAGATGATGGGCAATACCGGCAAATATTCGGGAACCACCGTCTCTTCCGCCAAAATCGAAGTAAGGCAGGAGATAGTCCAGTCAGGGCAGGCTGCAACGATGTACGAGCTGGTTAACAAGCCCGTGAAGTGTCGCTGCGGTACGGAATGCGTTGTAAAACTTTTGAGCGACCAGTGGTTCCTGAATTACGGCGACAAAGACTGGAAGGCTCAGGTCCACGAATGCGCAAACAAGATGGATATCGTTCCGCAGGATATCCGTCAGGAATTTGATTACGTCATTGACTGGCTGCGTGAGCGGGCTTGCGCGCGCAAGACCGGACTCGGAACGAAATTGCCCTGGGATCCTGAATGGATAATCGAGAGCCTCTCCGACTCTGTCATTTACATGGCCTACTATACCATCTCAAAGTACGTCAATAGCGGAGTCTTGTCAGATTCCGGCATTAGCGACTTATTCTTTGATTATATTCTGCTGGGCATTGGCAGCGCGGACGCAGTATCAAAGGAGTCCGGCTTGCCGGTATCAGCGGTCGAACAGATAAGAGCGGAATTTGCCTATTTCTATCCCGTTGACTCCAGGCACTCCGGCAGAGACCTGGTGCCTAACCACCTTACGTTCTTTATTTTCAACCACGTCGCAATATTTGGCGCGGCGAACTGGCCCCGCCAGATTGTCGTCAACGGCTCTGTGCTAATGGAAGGCAAGAAAATGTCAAAGTCGCTTGGCAACATCATCCCACTGAGGACTGCAATACGCGAAAATGGAGCTGATACGATTCGCCTTGCGATGCTTGTGTCTGCAGAGATCCTGCAGGATGCAGACTTTTCATTTGATACTGTTAGAGGCATACGGGCAAAGCTGGCAGGGATATTTGAAATGGCTGCCAGGTGTGCCGGCAATGGAGGCGACAGCGCACCCGGCTCCGAGGACAAGTGGCTGCTAAGCCGGCTCCAGCGCATCATAGAAGAGACAACCGCTTCTATGGACAGGCTGCGGATGAGGGAAGCCATACATTACATCCTATATTCTTTGGAGCAAGATCAGCAGTGGTATCTCAAGAGAGCAAACGCAAAGGGCAGCCAAGGAAATCTGGCTACACTATCCAAGTGCCTTGAAGTACAACTTAGGCTGCTAGCCCCGTTCGCTCCGTTTACGTCCGAGGAGATCTGGGAGAGGATGGGTAAGAAAGATGACGTCACTTCATCTGGATGGCCGGCGGCAGACAATGAAGCTATCGATCTGCATGCAGAAGAGTCAGAGTTTCTGGTCTCTTCTTTGCTCACAGATCTTCAGAGCATCGTAAAGGTTACCAAAATTGTGCCCAAGAAAATAGCAGTGTACACCTGCGCCCCCTGGAAGAAATTTGTATACAAAGCAGTGCTTGCGCAGGTACTCGGGGGCAAAACTAATTTTGGCGAGATAATGAAAATACTTCTCGCCGATCCGCAGACTGTAAGAGCCAAAACTGATCCAAAGCTGGTGCAGAAAATGATGGAAGACATTCTGTCCTCTCCCCTTGATGCGAGAAATAGGAGGATGAAACTTCCCGAGTTCAGCGAGGGAGAGGCGCTAATGGATGCGTCGTCGCTTCTCTCTGCGGAAAATAACAAGGCAGAAATTGTGATCTATTCAGAAGAGGATCCGGAAAAGTTCGACCCAAAGCAGAAATCGAAATTTGCGAAGCCTTTCAAGCCGGCAATCTATATGGAATAGTCTACTTGAGCGCTTCTCTAATCCGGTTTGCCGTTTCGAACTTGTCGTCTGCCTGCACAACAACGCTGGAATACTCGTGATCTTTCAGTTTTAACGTCACACACTTTGAAAAGTCGCGGACATAGTAAAAGGACTTGCCCTTTCCAAGCCAGAACGTTCCTGCCATGAACCCCTTCGGGATATGAGTGCCTATCTTTGGGGCAATCCAGGCGGGACGGACGGTGTCGGTCGAGACTGAATCGATATTCTTCTTTGGGATGGAGAGCTTGCTCTTTGCTGCAAGTAGTTTCTCCTTTGTGTCGAGAGTTATGACGACTTCGTTCTTGCTGACGGTGATGCCGACCATCGCCAAAACTTGGGCATCTGGAGTTAAATGGATTGCATCATCGTGCCTTTCTTCTCGCCATAACGGACGCTGCCATGTACAATACGAATCCGCCTATGGCCATTGCCAGGCCGTAGAGCGAGATAGAGTCTCGCTCAAAGTACTGTCCAAGACCGACTACTAAAGCACCGGTGATAAGAAGACCAATGCCCGCACGGGCAGCGCCGGGCATCTGGATCTTCTTTTTTGAAGACAAATATGCCGTGTGGAAAGTGCCACCACTAGATATCCGTTTGGTGCTAACCGCAATAGTCAATCTTTTTATTGGCTCCGAAGCTTTGCTTGGATGAAGATTGAAGATCGCGGTCGTCGGCATTGGAGTGGCCGGGGCGTACCTCATGAATAGGCTAAGCGACGACCATGACAACCATGTTATTGGCTTTGAGCGAACACCCCAGGACCAGCATGATGCAGTATGCGCGTGGGCTACGTGCGAAAACGTGATGGGCGGCCTGTCCAAGAAATGCGGCCTCAATTTTGAAGACTATGTCCTGCACGATGGAAAGCAGATGCGGGTAGACCTGGGACAGAAGGGAAGAATTGATCTCAGGCTGAAAGGCATGGTGAGTTATGATAAGCTGCAGCTGATTCAGGACATGGTCAAGGGAACCGAGATAAAGTTCGGCAGGGCGCCGCGCAAAGAGGAGCTCGAGCCAGAATTTGACGTCATTGTCGACGCTACGGGGTTTCATAGAAATTACCTTCCAAGGCTGCAAGATGAGCTTTGGATTCCATGCGTGCAGTTCAAGGTGAGATACCCACAGGGAAAAGAGCCGTTTGATGACTTTTACCTGCGATCGTTTCCGTCCATGTCAGGGTATTTTTGGTATTTTCCCCTGGGCAATGGCTACGCCCACATAGGCGCAGGCGACTTCCTGAAGGGCCACAACCGCTTCGTGGACGAGTTCATGAACAAGCATCAATGCGAAGTGGTGAAAAAGGTCGGAAGGCCGGTGAGGCTGACTCCTCCTGCAAGCTGCGAGCCTTTCACAGACGGAAGAAAATCCGTGGGCGTAGGAGAATCGATCGGTACGGTCTTTCCGCTTCTTGGAGAAGGTATCATCCCATCGACATGGTGCGCCGAACTTTTTATCAACAATATGCATGACATGAAAGCCTACAGGGATTCCGTGATTGACAGGTTCCGTATGTACGCGCTTGCATTCAAGTTCGTGAAGCTAAAGATAGCAGGAAAATTCAGCATGGCCAAGCACGGGATGGAGATGCTAAAGATATACAGGCATATGAAAAGCGAAGAAGAACGCTATGGCATGAAGGTAAGCATGGGTGATATGCTAAAACTTTCGTCGATCTAAAGCTTTAAAAATCGAGCTGGAGCAGTGGGGTCTGATGAGTGCAAATATAGATCCCGGCAAGCAGCATCAATTGGCTGCTATTGAGCAGAGGGTCAACGAGATGGTGCAGCAGTCAAAGGTTCTTGAAGCCTACATGAATGATGTTGTGTCACGCCAGTTGACAGTTTCAAGGCTTGTGGAAGAGGCGAGGCTTGCTTCAACCACGATTCAAACTATTTCTCCTGATTCAGAAGTGGAATCGCTAATGCCGGTGGGAATCGGTGTCTATATCCGGACAAATGTCCCTCCAATGAAAAAAGTGCTTGTGAATTTGGGAGCGGGAGTCGCGATAGAAAAGTCAAGGGAGGATGCGCTCAACTACGTCGAGGCGAGAATAAAGGAATATGATGTCGCCGGCAGGCAACTAGAGGCGCAGCGGCAAGAGCTTGAAATGCGCATGCAGCAAATACAGGCGCAGATAAACCAGATGCTGAGAGCCGCGCAGCAGGGCTGAATGGCACCTGCCAGTTGAAGAGCCATGTTTGACAAGCTAAAGAAGGCATTTTCAAGTGCGGCAAAAGGCATTGGGCAGAAGGAGATAAATGAAAAAGTTCTCGACGACACCCTATTTGACCTAGAGATGTCGCTACTGGAAAGCGATGTGGCCCAAGAGGCAGTCGAGTCCCTGTCGGGAAGACTAAAGAAAGAACTGCTCGGAATGAAGCTTGAAAAAGGTGACGATCCAGGAAAGATAATTCAGTCAAAGCTCAAGACGTCGGTGGCCGAAGTATTTGCAAATGCAGGCAAATTTGATCTCGTAGAAAAGATTAGGGAAAAAAAGAACGCAAAGCAGGGACCTTATGTCATAGTATTTCTCGGCATTAATGGCACGGGCAAGACAACCACTGTTGCAAAGGTCGCAAACCTGATCAGGAGAAGCGGGCTGTCGGTAGTAGTCGCTGCCGGAGACACCCACAGGGCAGGGGCAATTGAGCAGCTAACCCAGCACGCCAACAATCTCTCTCTCAAGATCATTGCGCAGCGATATGGTGCAGACCCTTCTGCCGTGGGCAGGGATGCAGTGGACCACGCAAGGAAGAACCACATCGACGCAGTGCTTGTCGACACTGCGGGAAGAATGCAGACGTCAAAGAACCTGATGGATGAGATGTCAAAAATAGTCCGCGTGGTAAAGCCCGATTCCAAGCTCTTTATCGGTGATGCCCTTGCCGGCAATGATACTATCAACCAGGCTCGGGAATTTTTCCAGTATTCCAATTTCGACGGCGCGATACTTACAAAGATTGACGCGGATGCCAAGGGCGGCTCTGCGATTTCCATTGCTTATATCACTTCAAAGCCTATCGCATATGTCGGAGTCGGCCAAGGATATGAGGATATCATACGATTCGAGCCGGACAAGTTCATTGAATCGCTATTTGGATCAGCTGCCGAAGTCCGAGTCGAAGACTTGATGTCGATGCCGAGACCTGCCCCTGTCGTTGAGGAAGCTGAGAAGGAGGAAATTGCTCCAGCCGCACCTGAACTGAAGAAAAAAGAGGAGCCAAAGCCTGTGGCACCCATAAGCTCGGGCATCTTTGCAGCCACTCCGAGGCAGGAATCAGAGCCTGTGATGGAAAAACCCCCCACTGTTGAAAAGCCCAGAGGAGTATCAGTGCAGACGCCTGCAGTAGCAGAGCGAAAGCCGGAAGAGAGAAAACCAGAGCCTGTGATCGCGCATGCAAAACCTGAGGATACCAAGTCGGAGGAACCAGTGCCGCGACATACGCCAAAGGAAACTGCAGAGAAGAAACCCGCAGCTCATGAGGAACCCAAGGAGAAGAAACCCAGATTCGGCGGGTTCTTCAAGAAAAAGAGCGGGGAAGAGAAAAAGCAGGACGATGATAACAAGCGCAGGGCGGAAGAAAAACGCGCAAGCGAGGAAGAAGAAAGGGCCAGGGCAGAGGAGGAAGAAAGGCAACAGTCAGATAAAGAGAAAGAAGAGAAGAAGCGCAAAGAAGATAAAGACACAGAAGCTGACAAAGTCATATACCTAACAGATGAAGACATTGAAGACCTCCTCAAGTAAGAAAGACCTTCTGAGCATAGCCGATCTGAGCGCAGAAGAGATCAGGATCATCTTAAAAACTGCGGCAAAGCTGAAAAAAGACCACAGGATGGGAAAGGACAGCCCGATCTTGCGAGGTAAGACTCTTGGAATGCTTTTTCAAAAGCCATCGACCAGGACCCGGGTTAGCTTTGAAGTAGGAATGTACCAGCTGGGCGGCGACGCAGTCTACCTTAGCACAAATGACATCCAACTGTCGCGTGGAGAGTCAATAGAAGACACTGCAAAGACCCTTTCGCTATACCTGGATTGTATAATGGCGCGCGTCTATGATCATACCGATGTCCAGAAACTGGCAAGTGTCGCAACGGTGCCTGTAATAAATGGCCTATCCGACTCATTTCATCCGTGCCAGATCCTCGCAGACCTTCTGACCGTGCAGGAACAAAAGAAGAGGCTTGGCGGGGTGAGGCTAGCATGGCTTGGAGATGGAGACAATGTCTGCAATGACCTAATGCTTGGATGTGCAAAGACTGGAATTCATATGACTGCCGCGTGTCCCCGTGGATATTCTCCGCTGGAAGATGTAGTCGCACTGGCCAAGTCAGAGGCAAAGAAAACGGGGTCTGAGATCACCTTGACCGAAGATCCGGCATTGGCGGCGAAAGATGCCGACGTGGTAGTAACTGACACCTTTATTTCGATAGGCAAAGAAGAGGAAAAGGCTACAAGGGAAGCGGCATTTCTGCCAAAATACCAAGTGAACGCTGCGATCATGAAGCTTGCAGACAGCGATGCGATCTTTATGCATTGCCTCCCCGCAAAGCGCGGCCAGGAAGTCACATCCGAAGTAATTGACGGACAGCAGTCAGTCGTATGGCAGGAGGCTGAAAACAGGATGCACGTCCAAAAGGCTGTCCTATCCCTGCTGATGAAGCCCCGGCGTTAGTGCTCTTCGCGGGCAGGCGCCTTGTTCTTGCGCCTCAGAAATACGACACCAATGACTGTGACTATCCCAGCGACAACCGCGATTCCTATGATGGTAAATGTTGAAGACAGTTCATCTGAAAAACTACCCCACGCTTCGCCGAGGTAATATCCCACAAGCGTAAGTGCCACGGACCACAAGAGTGATCCAAAGAAGGTGAATGTGATAAACTTGGGCAGGCTCATGCCTCCTATGCCGGCAGGTATCGAAATTATTTCTCGGATTCCGGGAACCATTCTGCCGGTAAATACTGCAACCGCGCCATATTTTTGAAACCACTTTTCGGCCTTTACGAGTTCGGATTCTCCGATCCTGACGTGCTTTCCGAACCTCAGGATAGCGGCCCTGCCTACTTTCTTTGAGATAAAATAGATCATGATTGCGCCCACGGTGGATCCTGACGCGCCAACTGCCGCCATCCCGATTGCATTCTCCAGACCAAGCCGTTCACTGTAAGCAGTATAGCCGACAAGCGGAAATATCACTTCGCTTGGAATCGGGGGGAAAATGACCTCAAGAAATGCCGCTGCAAAGACAGCAGGGTAGCCATACTGCGCGATAAGCCCCGTCAGAGTTTCCAGAATTCCACTCAGGAGACCTCCGGATGCAAGTACGATGATGAGTCCTGGCCAGAGCATCCTGTCCCTATAGAATTTCACCCTATATTTTATCTTTGGAAGAGCTATTGCGACCATGCTATTATTGGGAATGATTGCCGGAAAAGGTAACGAATCAGATGCATGACTTGCGAACGGGCGAGGACTGAGATCAATTGGGTCATAGCCCCTTTGTTCCCTGATGATCGGCAGCGCTCGGTGGCGGGCAACCCTGCTGTTAACACTGAGAGACAAGCCGCACATAGAGCCGGAGAATAATACTAGGACAATACACCGCCTAGGATTATAAGCCACTATAGTACGCAATTCATGCAGACTTGCAAGGGCCCAATTTCTTGTTAAATCCTTCAAACCATGAGCACGCTGCTTTGCTTTACGCGAACAAAGAAGAATTGGATATGGCGATCTCGCAGTATCTCAATGAGGGGCTGAGCAGGGGACAGCTATGCGTCTATGCGACTATCCGCTACCGAGACGAAGGCCACCTCGAAAACTTTTCATCCATGATTAAGAATTACAAAGAAAATGTAGACAACAAAAATCTGCTCGTCGTAGATCTTGCTCCACTCTACATTTCGGCACTCATCGGCGACATGAAGCCATTCAAAGACGCTGGAGCTCTTTTTTCGGAAATGGCGAAAGGAAGACCAGATGAGCACGTCCGATTCGTCGGAGACGGAACTGGTTTTCTATTCAAAAACAAGCATTTTGATGAATGTGCATTGGTCGAAGAATGGTGGCAGAGCAAGCCATTTGAGGGCTCGTATGTGTGCCCATATCCAAAGCAATTCTTCGGCGCATTTCCCCATGATATGCATGCAAAGCGCGCAGTAATTGACAAACACGACATTGTAGTGAATGCCTCTGGTGAAAAGCTACTGGGCAAGGGGACCGGAGTTCTTGAATCGACTGATCAGCAGCAACAATTGCCTTCATCTGAAGTTATGCAAGGTTATAATAGCAAGATGAATCCACTTGATAATGGGGGAACCGGAGTTTGACAATGGCATCACTTGACGATTTGTTGCGTTCCTCAGAGAGGCAGCACCTGATGTTATTATATGATGACGAAGGCGATCGAAGTGCTGCCGAGATAGAATCCATCAACAATGCTCTGTCAGCGGGTTGGTACTGCGTTTATGCAACCGTTGACGCGAATGACAAAGATTTCGCATCAAAACTTTCAATGCGCATTTCAGACTATGACAGACATGCCGAGGAGGGCAACTTGCTCGTCCTAAACTTTATGCCATTTTATGATTCGGCCGCTGATGGTGATTTGACCCTGTTCAAGCAGATGAAAGCAGAGGTTGAAGAAACGCTGAAGGCGAGAACTGCTCTGGGCAAGGAAGGGAAGGCGCTTCTTGTTGCCGACGCAGCCTGTCACCTAGCCAAACACAAGCAGTTCGACGAGTGTGTCACGCTCGAGGGTTGGTGGCAAGAAACCTACAATGACTGGCTTGCAAAGAATCTAGACATTACAATAATCTGTGCGCATCCTTCGTCTGTGCTGAACCAGCGACCACACGTCGGCGAAAAAGGTCGCATCTCTCAGTCGCATTCACTCACGCTTGACCTGAATGACTTCATGCAGAAGAGCCAGAGCAGAAAGGTCAACGAAGTGCAGTCGATAAGAATTCTTGTCGTAGAGCCAGAATCCGACATTCGGTTATTGTATAGACGGTATCTGCATTCCATGCCTGTCGACCTTGTGACAGTGGCAGGGGGCAGAGAATGTCTGGAGCAAGCAGTCACGCCACACAAGCGCAGCCTGTATGACGTCATCATAATTGATACTCACATAAAGGATTCAAGTGGATTCCACATTGCCAAGAAAATTCTTGAGGAGAACCCGGATCAACAGATCATCTTTACCACAACTTGGGACCCTGAAACAATCGGTTCAGACCTTAAGGCGCATTCGCTAGAGTCCAGCAAGTACCCGGTGCTACACAAGCCTTTCATGTTTTCAAGCCTCTTGGGATTCGTGAGGCCTGCGAAATTCAGGATTCACCAGTAAGGGCAGGCCGTTCTTTCTCTATTCGAATCGCAGGCACCTTCATCGGGGCTTATAATGATGTGGTGTACTAATCCAAAATATCCGGAAAAAGTCGCAGTAAAGGTGCCTCATGAAGGTCAGTGCGAATGAGAGTGGCTTTTTTTGATGCCCACTCTGTTTTACCCTCGCATTCTGACCAAACGCATGTAATATCGTTACTCTAGTCTGTGTATCTGTCAGAGATTACCCTAGTATATGAGAAAAGATCGAATTTGTTTGTTGCAATATGCCTGACTATGTTTTCCAAAATGGCTGGATACTGGGAACCTTTGTCTAATGAAATTAGCAAATACATGTTATGATGTTCGGCTTCAGAG
>JAKEIF010000041.1 GCA_022545875.1 Nitrososphaera sp. | reverse complement strand
GGCAACGCCGGACTTGCTGCCGTGAGCCCGCGCTCCGCCGAGCTCTTCAAAGGATACTTCCTGACTTAGCACTTCCTTTACCACTTCGGGCCCAGTCACAAACATCTGCCCGATATTTTCTACCATGACAACAAAGTCAGTCATGGCTGGTGAATACACGGCGCCTCCTGCGCATGGACCGATGCTTGCAGTGATCTGCGGAATAACGCCGGAGGCCATGGTGTTTCGGAAGAATATATCGCCATATGCGTCGAGGCTGCTCACGCCTTCCTGTATGCGCGCCCCGCCGGAGTCAATGATACCGATAATCGGGCATCCTACCTTTATCGCATGCTCCATTGCCTTTGATATTTTCCTGCCGGTCATCTCGCCGAGAGACCCGCCAAGAATCGTAAAATCGTATGAAAACACGAATACCTGCCTTCCGCAAATAGTACCAAACCCGGTGACCGAACCGTCGCCATAGAATTTGGGAATAGAGGGGTCATCGCTCTTGTGAGTCACGTATTTGTCTAGCTCTACAAAGGTCCCCTCATCAAGCAAAAGTGAAATTCTCTCCCTCGCAGTGAGCTTGCCTTTAGAATGCTGGGCTTCGATTCTCTCAGGACCGCCACCGTTCTCGGCCTGTTTTTTCATCGTGGCCAAGCGCTTTATTTTTTCTTCATGCATGGCGCTGTAGGTTAAGCGAGTTGATAGTAATATAAATTCATTATTAGCGTTGGAACGCTATGAAAACAACAGGTATTCCAAACTGCATCTCAAATCTGTTCTGACGGCTTGAACCGACGGCTTATTCTCTGAGGCCTGTTCTTCCGCCTTGGGCCCTGCGGAAGACATTCATTCCAAGGTTATAATTCTCGAAAAGCGACTGGAGCGATTCGATTTCGAGCGATATTGAATTGACTTCACTTGGGCTAGCATTCGGATCCTTGGCCAGCTCATCCAGCCTTGCTTGCTTTTCTGCCAAAAGCTTGCCCACGTTATGCTCATATTCGCTAGACATTCAGGACACCATAGCCTGCCAACCATTCAAATTTTAACCTTTGTCGCCTTGCGCACCTTGGCAAGGAACGCCTCCTGGTAGTTTTTGTATGCTTCCTTGTCGGAAAGGCACTGGCTGCAGATGCACGCCTGCGAGACAGCCGCTCTGTTGCACTCTGCATCAAAGCCGCATTCCGCGCAGCCAGCCGATTTTCCACAAATAAAGCATTCAAGTTCAAGCACCGGGGCCTCTTTTTTTTCCTCCGAAACCGTGCCTGCTCCGCATTTTACATGCTTGATAGCTTTGGATGTCCTGGACCACAGGGCATACTCTCCTTGCGGAATTTCCTTGCCGCATTGCGAGCACTTGCCCTTGTACTTTACCAAGAGCCGAATCCAGTCTGCCTTTTCGCTCATTTTTTGCCCACCTTTTGCATTTCCTTCGAGATAGATTCACCTACTGATTCGTCTCCAAAATTGTCAATCGCAAACTCGATAGGGTCTATTTTTTTGTCGATCAAGAACCTGATAAAGTAGGGAAGGACAGTAGAGCCGGCCGTGCTTTTAGAGGTATATACTGCCGGCGCCAGCTCTGAGAGGATTTTTCTTGTCGACTGCGAACGCGCAAAAATCGGACCCATCAGCGGCCAAGGCAATGAGTACTGCGTGTATCTGATTCCCTTTTCGCGTGACGGTGCGTACAATCCTCCGGCAAGCATTTTGTCGATATACCTCAGAATGCTCCATTGCCTCCCAGAGTTGGCTCTTCCTATGTGAACGTCCACTTTTGATAGGACGCCCAGCATTGCAGCGATGCTCGCTTGATCCGCGTGGGAAGCGACGATGCTTGAAAATAGAGCGGCCATCATGTCCTTTCTCCGGTTCTCAGGATTCATGACAGAATAGCGCGGGTCGGGATACGAAGCATCAGCCTTTGAGATCAACATCCTTGCTTGCTCAGGATTATTAGTGGTAAAGAAGCCATTTATCGCATCGCCGATGTCAATTTCGGTCACGTCCTTGTTTGAACCAGTCGCGTACCCTGCCGCCCTTGATTGCGCGCCGTTCAGGAGAGATCGTATGTCGCCACCACTGTTATTCACCAGCGAAATCTTGTCGCCGGGGCCGAGCTTTGTTCCTTCTTCCTGAAGGACATGTTCAAGGAATAGCATGAGCAGCCGCGGCGGAACTGGGCTGAACTCGACTCTCTTGCAAACCTTGGCCAGGTCCTTTATTTTTGCGGACTTTTCGTTTGCCGCCATTATCACGGGAACGGTCGGCTCTTTCATAAAATCCACTAGCATGTCAAGGCCGCCAGAATCTTCCCTGCCAGATATCCCGTCAACTTCGTCAAGAAAAAGGAGCATGTTCTTTGCAAAGAGGCTGGCATTTTGAAATACAGGCACGATCCTTGTCTTCAGGGACTCTTTGTTTCTCGTATCGCTTGCGTTCATTTCAATCATGTCGTAGCTGAATTGCCTGACAAGGACCCGGACGAGGGTCGTCTTGCCGGTTCCGGGCGGGCCGATAAGGAGGAGCGGTTTTGCTCCGTTGACCCACGTTGCCAGCCATTTTGCTGCTGCGAGCCGGGCATCTTCGTTGCCGACCATCTGTTCAATCCCTTCAGGCCTGTACTTTTCGGACCACATCATTTCGGCAGTCGCTTCTCAAACTCTGCAAATGGGGCGCGGCGGACAAGTTCATTGTACCAGTACTGGTTGTAATGCCTTACCGTAAGGAAGAGGAATTCAAGGAATGGCTTTAGTTGGAAGCGCTCGGGCAGCATGTCAAGCGCAATTTTGGCTTCGTCAAGATAGAGCTCGCTCTTTGCCATGGTCAGTTCAAAGCCGCGGCGGACATCGCCGGTATTCAACGCAAAATAAAGAGGCCAGGATGGGATCTTGATGGAGCCATTTTTGATAGCGTCTTCGATTTCGTTGCCGCATCCGACGCATTCTCCGGCTTTGGCCATTCCAAGATGAAATACGTCGCCTAGAGGCCGGCGGTTGAGTGCCATATTCCTGCCTGCAGTCCCCATGACCGCCCTGTACTTTTTGTAGCAGTCGGTCATGTTTTCGTCGCTGATTGACAAGGGTCTGGACTTTAGTTTGACGTCGATGTACTGGCCAATCCTTGCGTCCTTGAAACCCTCTTCAAATGCTTTGAGAACGCTTTCGCCACCCTGCGATATTTTGTCCCTTGCTATTGCCAGAATGTAAGGGCTCATGAATTTGTAGTCCTCAAGGTATTCCAGATCCTCGTCCCTGTCTACGATCCTGTCCATAGGCTCGCTCAAGTCGATTGCGATAATGTGCCCGTCAATGACTGCGTTTCTTTTTTCTTCAGAGATATTGTCGTTAAAGTATTGGCTAGAACCATCAAAAAGCGCGTTGAAAACCGGAAACGTCATTTTTACAAAGTTTGAATTGAGGATGCGCTTTACCCTGTCGCCCAGAACTTCAGGGCTTGAAAGCCGGGACCTGATGCTGTCGAGCTGGCCTTCCTCAGGAACAAGCTCGGCTGACCCCACTTCTTCTGCAAATGCTTTCATTGTCAAGTTAGGGCTGGGATCGGCTGAGATCGCTTTGTGTAGCGACATTATGAACCTCTGCGCAAAGCCCTGAAATTCATTCTCTGTCTTTTCCTTGTACTGGTTAAACTGCTTGTAGCCTTTGCTGCGAAGCAGGCCCTGCTTGAGGATGTCCTTGCCCGCCTGCGTCCCCATTAGGGCTTCCTTTGAAAAGACAGATTCGTCCTTGCCGCTCATTCTTCCCTTGGGTTCTCCGCCCAATGGCTATTTAACCATAGAGGCAATTGCAAGCCGTTCTGCTGCCTACGCTTACTGAAATCATTTTTATTTTTTGTTGGCCTACAGTTCGGTTAGGTACGAGAAATGATTCGAATTCTAGCATGCGCAAGCTTCACTGTAATTGCAACACTATTGATGGCGCCTATTTTCAGCCAAGCAGTGGCTCAGGAGGCGGTTCTGCAGCCGGAAACCCCGGAGCTCAAGGACAGAAGTGGAACGGTGCTAACAAATGCCGTTGCCGGAGAGCTCTCTGTTATTTCTGCGACAGTCAACAACAACTCCACACAGGATGAAAACTTTGTTGCAATGGTCGAGGCCAGAAGCTCCATTGGAATCACTGAACTGCTGGAATTTCAAATAGCGCAGGCAAGCGAGAATAATAGCATCGAATTTGGCATCTCCTGGACTCCCGAGGAGGCAGGAACCTACGAGCTGAGAACATATCTGCTGTCCGGGCTACAAGAGCCGCAGGTTCTCTCAGAAGTTACTACAAAGCAAATAACGGTCGAAGAAAATTAAAAAGCGCAGGCTTACCTAGAAGCCATTGCGATTCTTTCTTGCTCGTTCTTTTTCTTGACGGCGTGGCTTCCCATGTCGTTGTTTGAAGCAAGCAGGATCTCTTTAGCAAGCGCCTCTTCAATCGTCTGTGGGTGCGAATAGGTCGACTCCCTAACTCCCTCTGCGATGAACCTAAGCGCAAGGTCTATCCTGCGCAGAGGTGCGACATCGACTGAAACGTGGTAGACGACACCACCATAGACAATCCTTGTCGTGTCTTCGTTTGGTGAAGCGTTCTCAATCGCCTTGACCAGCAATTCCACGGGGTTCTTGCCTGTCTCAACGTGAATGATGTCAAAAGCCGTCTTTACAATATTCAGCATGCGCGCCTTTTTGCCACCCATCCTTCCGGTGTTCTTGGCATATTTCTTGCCAAAATGCATCATCTTGTTTGCGAGCCTTTCGACGATGTTGACATCGGCCTTTTTCAACCTCTGGTGCTCGTGTCGGCCAAATGTTATTGGAATTACGGCTGGCTTGAGCGAAATCGCAGTCTTTAGCCCCGGATCAGTGATTGCTATCTGGGTCGTGTCCCACTTGTTAAAGAGCAAAATATTTACTTGTTCTCTTCCACTCATCTCTATCGCCTCGGTTTCTCCTTCCTTCCATGCACGAGTTCATTAAGCGACACGCCGTTTACCTTGAAAACCTGACACCTGACTCCGGGGATGTCGCCCATTGCTCCACCCATTGCGCCTCCGATCCCGCCAATGATTACCTCGTCGTGCTCGTCAACGAAATTGAGCGCGCCGTCCCTTGGAAGGAATGCAGTGACGGACTTGCCGTTCTTTATCAGCTGCACCCTGACGCACTTGCGCACGGCAGAGTTTGGCTGTTTTGATTCGATACCTACCTTTTCCAGCACTATGCCTCTTGCCTGTGGCGCGCCCTCAAGCGGGTTCGCCTTTTTGTCAAGCATGAGCATTCTTCTTTTATAATACTTGTCTGCCCAGCGGCCGCGGTTCTTTTTGGCTCGCAGCACACGACCAGCAAACAGTCCTAACGGAGATTTACCCATTTTTACATACTCACCCTATTGTAACCTGTTCCCTGTTGTTCAGGGCTAACTATCAATACATTGGTTATTTGGAAGTATCGCTTTGCGAGGAGCCTTGCCTTCTCTGCGTTTCTCCCCTCTCTGCCAACCACTGCGCCTTTCTTTTTGGCATCTACAACTACAACGGCTTGTTTCGTCCCGTCGTTTCTGTCGGAAATCTTGACCTCGCCAACCATATCGGCATTAAGCATGTTGCGAATAAATTCTACTGCGTCATCTGAGAATTCTACCAGCTCTACTTTCTTTGCAACCACGTTCTGTAGCTGCTTGATTGTGGAGCCGCCCTTGCCAATTGCCAGCCCCATCTGGCCCTTATTGACTACAAAAATAACCCTGTCCATTTTTTCGTCTACAATGCAGTCCCTCGCCGTTGCACTTGTGATGCTCTGAAACAGAGACATCAACCGGAGTTCGTCAGAGGTCAGCTTGATCTCTGTCATTTCTTACAGCGACCCTTTGGCATTACGCAACGGTGACAATATCATTTTGCTCAGTCAAGGTCAATTTAAGTCTTGGCGCTTTACTTCTTTGCCTCTTTTCCTTCAGAGAGGATAGAGTTTATCTCGTCAG
>JAKEIF010000003.1 GCA_022545875.1 Nitrososphaera sp. | reverse complement strand
TTCGTGATTACCTGCGGGTGCAGATGCATCGCATGCAAGAGTAAAGAGCTCGAGAGCAAGAGCTTTGTTGCCCCTGATGGCTACGATGACATGCATCACACATGCAGATCATGTGGGACTCACTTTAACCATCTCGACGGCGAGACGTACAAGGACTGCGATATCTGCGGATATCCAAAGGCCTAGCGTATTCTCTGGATCTAGCAAGAAACGGAATTGCATTCATGTCTCAAAAGCAGTTCTAACTTTTTAGTTCGAGTCTCTCATGCGTTTGGCACAATGCTTATCCTGCGATTATGAGAGCGCTTCATTTCCACCGGATTTGCACGAGAACTATTGAGACACTTCGAGAATATTGAGAATGCTTGAGACATTTTCTGAAGCATTGCTTCAGGAAGATCCGGATCAGAACATCCGAAACGATGTTTCCCTGTTCCTTAAATAACAATGCTCTTACAGCGCAGGCATGGCAAATGGAAAAGGCATGGCATCTGCCTTGATTGCAGGCAGTATGATCTGTGCCGTCTTAATTTCAGGCACCTTCTCAATCCAAAGTGCACAAGCCCAGCAGCTAGTCGTTGACATTATAGATCACGACGGCCTGCCAGTCGGACAGCTTGAAGTGTTGTGTGACAATTCTTCAAATGTGCCTGGACAATGCGGCCGTTCGCAGGACGTGCTAGTCAGGTTCCATGCGTCCGAAGGCAGAGACATCGAGATTAGCGATGACCTAGACTGTCCTTCATGCTTTTCGGGGCCTGCAAGGTTCCAGGGCCCCTCTGGAGACAACTATTCTTGCACCGACATTGACTATCCACTCCTCATACCTAGCGGAACTACTTTTGATGTTTCTGCGGAGTCCTGCGGCGTTCCATTTCCGCTTGAAGCGGGCCCATGGGCTTTCCTCTCTGACGTCTTGGGTTTCAGCGAGCCCGTCGTCGCGTTCTTTGACGTCTCATTCTTTGTTCTCCCTGAAAGCCCGATCGGAGCGGTAGCACTGATGGGTTCGTCGCTTGCAGCGCTAGGCGCGTTCTTTTACTTTAGGCAGATGCGAGCTAGGCCCGCGATGTGACCTGAAGCACCCAAGGAAACCCATATCGCTTCTGACGATGCGGCGATATTTGGTTCCCCAATCTACTTTTTTCCGTGCAATCCTGTGACTCTGATATGCAGAAGCGGCATTTCCAATCAAGGGCTGAACAGGATTTCGCCTAGGTAGAATAGAGACCATGACGTTATCTGTCAACTAATTTTTTGTGGTACATGCTCTTGCATGCTTGTCCCTCGCCAGCAAGCCTAATGTCTCTCATCTTTTTCTTGTCATAAACAGTCTGGAGAAATTTGAAGCAGACAGCGCAGACTTCAATCATTTATCTGCGGTGGTAGTCTTTTCTTCAGCCTTGGTTTCCTCGGGCTTTGGCTGCTCCGCGGCCGCGGGAACTTCGGCAGTTGGCTCTGGTTTCTTTTCTTCTGCTGCAACTTCAGCGGTATCTTCGTAAAGCGATACCGTGACAACACCATCTTCGTCCTTGACCATCTTCACCCTGACCTTTCTTGGTGGCTGGGTCTTGCCTCTTATCCACACTTGCCTGTTCAGCTCTTGCTCCAGCTTTACCTCATCGCTCTTCATGTGCTTCTGCGCAAACTCTCTAATCATATTGACAACCCTGTCGGTACGCTTGTGCTGAGGTGTCAGCCAAGCCCTTCCAAGGTTAATAGTGTAAACACGTGTAAGATTTTCAACTGTCGCCATTTTCCAATCAACCTACGTTGACATCAGACCTGCGCCAAAGCCTGCGCTTCGGATTGGTCCTTACCTTCCTGTTCGTCCTAATGACTACCCATGCTGGGACCGGCCTATTCTGGCGTGTGCGCTTCATTAGCCTCTTCTTTCGAGAGGTATTCTTCCGGGCAGCCATATACGACCCTAGATTTCATTTTTTCCGCTTTTTAAGTGTTGGCGTATCTCTGACAAGCTTGGATCCGCCTGCGTGCAGTCCGCCTGTCCAAAGATCATCGTATACTTGCCGCTTTTTGAAAATGGTCCTGCAGCGACATGGTTGATTAGACACTGGGTGGTCTAGTTCCGCTATGCAAAATGAGGTTATGGATAATGTTCATCGCTATTTCGCCACGACCGTCGCTCTAGTTACTACAAGTGGGCGCAGATATGGGAGCAATGTCATGGCAGCCGAGTGGACAATGCAGGTATCCTATGATCCAATGATAATCGCAGTATTCTTACACAGATCGCCGACGTACTGGAATATAGTCGAGAGCAAGTCTTTCGGAGTCAACATCGCCTCCGATGAACAAGCGGAACTTGTCAATATCGCTGGAGGTTATTCTGGAACCGAGATCCAAAAATTCGCAATCCCGGGTACTTTCGATACCTACCCCGGAAAAATGATCAAGGTACCCATGATAAGGAAATGTGCCTTAAACGCCGAATGCAAAGTCACGAAAATACAAAAAGTGGGGGATCACGTCATGGTGCTTGGCAAAGTCCTGGCAGCGAAATTCGATGATTCAAAGCTGCCCCTGATATATACAAGGGCAAATTATCGCCGAGTGTCGAGGTCAAAGATCCCCTCGGGAAGAAGAAATGTCAGGATCAGCTCTGAACAACTTGCTCGATTCGAAGGACTCGCACAGGGTCGCTTTGTGCTAAAGGCAGCGGCATGCGTTGCAAGGTCCAAGGGTCGAACGCTGCTGCAAAAATTCGGCGATGACTGGATGGTACCGTTTGTCGTAGTAAAAAAGGGGGAAAACTATGTCCGGACCCTTGAGCGTCAGATGCGTTCAAATTGCGCGCCAGCAAGTGCCAGCCGAATTTCGGTACTTTTGAGAATGAATCTTTCAGACGGCAAGACATCGGTCAGGGCAAACTTTGTTGCGTTTAGGTGCGACGCCAAAACCCTCGAAAGTGGTGGGGCGGTGCGGTGGTTTGACAAGGTGCCCAAAAACACGATACTGCGTAAACAATTACTTCAGGATGCCTGACTGACAGATTTTCTCTGTGGCGGCTAGCAGCTTCTTGACATCTGTTTCGTCATGGGCATATGACATAGCACCCATCTTGCCCGGCAGGAAGAAAATTTCATGTTCTGCCATCAGCGACAGGTGATATTTGTTAAGAGCCGCCTTGTTTGAAGTCGCCACGTCGTTGGCATCATGAACCTCATTCCGTCCAAAGTGAGGCATAAAGATCGATCCAGTACCTGTTACTTCACACGGCACCTGTGATTCCGCGAAAATCTTTGCCAAGCCCCTTCTCACGGACTCGCCCAGCCTGTTAATCTTTGAATATACTCCTGGATTGCTCCTGAGGAAATTCAGCGTGGCAAGGCCCGCGGCCATGGTCAATGGGTTGGCGGAAAATGTCCCTCCGCCAATCGCACAGCGTGCCTCCTTGCCGGTTCTTGAAACGGGATCTGCAAGCGACATTATCTCTTTGTCGCCGCACACGACCCCTATGGGAAGGCCGCCGCCGGCTATCTTGCCTAGAGTAAACAAGTCCGGTTCGAGCTTGTAAATGCTGGCGGCTCCGTGAATAGAAAGTCGAAACCCTGTAACAATCTCGTCCAAAATGAAGAGGCTTCCGTTCTTCTTGCAGAACTCTTGGAGACCCTGAAGGTAGCCGTCTGATGGGGTTATACACCCAGCGCCCCCCAGAACAGGCTCGATTATCACACACGCAAGGTCGTCTCTGATCGTTTCAAGGACCTTGAGCGATGCCTCAAGATTGTTAAACGGTATCGATTCCACGTACTGACCTTCGTCCTGAACCAGGCCAGGACCCTCCTCAAATTCAAAAGGATAGTTTACGGTCTGCATGAGGGTAGTGTTAAAGCCGTGCCATCCACCGATTGCCTTTGCAATCACGCGCCTGCCGGTCTTTGCCCTTGCCAGCCGCACTGCATACATCGTGGCTTCAGAGCCAGTGGTGCTAAACCGCATCATATCCGCCCTTGGCATCAATTTTTGTATTAGCTCCGCAAGCTCGACGCTGGGTCCATTTACTGTCCCGTAAAGCGTTCCACTCTTTGCCTGAGACAGTAGCGCATCTGCAACGGGCTTGGGCGAGTGACCCAGTATCAGTGCCCAGTGTCCCATCCAATAGTCTGTGTAGCTGTTACCGTCAACGTCTGTCAATTTCTTGCCCTTGGCAGATTCTACAAAGAAAGGGTACGGCTCGTAGTACCGGATGTTATGGCTGATGCCGCCGGGAAAAACCTTGGTAGAGCGCGAGTACAGCTTTTTGGACTTGGCAGTCCTTTGCATGTAGCTCCTGACAAAATCTGCCATGAACGGTCAATGGCTGGGAGTTAATTCATCTATAATCCTTTGTTTTAATGAACAAGCTAGATCGTTTACTCAAAACATATATTCAATGTTGGAACCTCTATTAGGAACGTGAATTGCCTTAGGTGCCGACATACCCATCAGGTACATGACTTTAAATCAACGGCATCGGACTCGTTGTTGCGTGTCGGCAAATGCCTAGTGCCTGGCTGCGAATGCCCCCAATATGTCGACAAGATTGAAAAGATAGACGAGGACTTGCTCTGACTATTTTCCTCTTAGCGACGGCGGCGTTTCGGCCTCTTCCTCGCTTACCTCTGGCAGGGGGGGAAGATCATATTGCTCCCGAAGAGCAGTTTGCTGCTCGATAAGTACCTCGTCAGAGAACCTGGGACCAATATGTCCGAACCAGGCCCACAACAGAATGATTATTGCAATCGAGATGCCCATGACTAGTATCGACCACGCGACTACCTTCATTTCTTTGCTGTAGTATCCGCCCGCTGCAGCTTCATGTGCGCCCATGACTGTATTCATCTGAAACGATGCTTTTTAAAAATATTCGCATTGCCGACAAGGTAAAATAACCATAAGGGTGTGCGGCTTCCCATGATAGACGACACGCTTTCCTCCCTGGGCATCACACTACCCACACCTCCAGCCCCCGCAGGGTCCTATCTTCCAGTCGTAGTATCAGGCAAACTCGCTTTCGTTTCCGGGCAAATCCCGATGGAAGGCGGACAAATCAAGTTCGAAGGTAAGGTGGGCAGGGACTTGAGCATACAGGAAGGCCAGGAAGCAGCGCGGCTCTGCATCATAAATGCTCTGGCGCAGGTACAGGCGGCTATTGGCAGTTTGGACCATATCGCCAGGATAGTAAAGGTGACCGGCTTTGTCAACTGCGAAGCAACATTTGTAGAACATCCCAGAGTCATTAACGGAGCATCTGACTTGCTTGTCAAGATTTTCGGAGAGAAAGGCAGGCACGCAAGGGCTGCTGTGGGAATGAGCAGCCTTCCCCTTGACAGCGCTGTGGAAGTCGAGCTAATTGCAGAATTGACCTAACTAACCTTGGCGTCCATCGTCTGGATGAACTCCTCTAGTTTTTCTTTCGGAATGACAGCCCCAGACGCCCTGTCATGGCCGCCTCCGCTTCCTCCAAGCGAGGACGCGACCTCATTGACAAGCCTTCCCAG
>JAKEIF010000040.1 GCA_022545875.1 Nitrososphaera sp. | reverse complement strand
GCATCAATTTTTCTTATAGGTATCGCTTGATGTTCGGATAATAGAGGTTGGGGAGAAAGTGCTTGATCTGGGGTCCGATTATTGCACATTGACTCCTTCCTCCGCTCGTGAAAAAAAGTTAGTTGACGGTCTTGCCTAGGCCGGCAAGGCGTCTGCTGCTATTGCGCATCTGCTTCGACAACAACGGTCCCGACCATGTTTGGATGAATTTCGCAATAATACTCGAATTCTCCTTCTTCTTCAAACATTTGTGTAAAAGTTCTGTGCGGTCCCATGTAGCCTGAATTGAATTGCTCCCCTGCTTCCTCGGTACCAAATGCGCCGGAAGTGACGGTGTGCGGATCAAGGTCATCATTGACCCACGTAACATTCTGTCCGGCCTCGATGGTCACCGGGTTCGGATCGTATGCCGTATCATCAAGAAGCGCCGAACCATTCACGATGGAGACTTTTGTGCCGTTGACCTCTTCTGGCTGCCCGACAGCACTCTGCACATCGTCAGTTAGCTGGGACCGGAAAATAGTCGCATGCAGCGAGTAAGTTATCAGGAATTGTTCGCCTTCAAGGTTACCTATTGAAAGGCCGTTGGCTGTAAACGGAACTGAAGCAGAATATGTTCTGGGCATTGGGATGTCAGAATTGACATCCCCTCCATAATTCGGAGTTATGAGTGCAGGGGCTATCAGGCTCCCTTGAGGTCCACCAGGGAACACAAACAAGTCTCCAAATTCGGATTTCAGCAATTCCTCCGCAACGCCATACCGGAGAAGTGGCGCAACGATAACTGGCTTTGTAGCGGTAAATGTAATCGTGCCTTGGTAGACGCGTCCATCTTCCCGTGCAGGTAAAATATCAATTATCTGAAACGGTCCGGCATCGGGGCCAGGCGATGAGAGAGTGCCCTGCTGTACGACTAGCCTTCTCGTTGCATTGTCCAAGGCTTCGGCTGCATTTAGCCCAGTCGTACGCTCTGGTCCGTCCGAGGCTAGATCTGTTGCATCCGTAGCGTTTGAAGTAACTTTGCCGCTATTGCCAAGGTTGGAAGCTGAGGCTCCAAGAAAGTATCCTGAATAAATTATGCTTCCGACCAACGCTATAGCTACGGCAACTGCCAGTATTCCAGGCTTTAATGTACCCATGACAAGCGTTCGTTTGCCAATTTATTTATGGAATATAGAATTTGCTGGCAGAAGATAAAATGGCTCCAATTCGGTTTATTGGCGTTGTACTACTGAACCAATCCAGCAATTCGGTTAAAAGATGCCTCCTTTATGATGGCGCTGGTGATTAGCTCCAGAGCAAGCTGTGCAGGCTGCTCCCCCGTAATGTTTTTCAACTTTTGCTCAAAAACCTCGGGATTGGTTAACACAATATCGTCCTCCAAATTGTATATCAGCTTTAGCGTCTTGAACACAAGCTTGGCCATTCCTTGACCCAAAACCCTGTCGATGCCGTCATAAACAAGGGCCATGGTATAGCTTGGATGCCACTCGCGGTAGAACCAGCCATGATGAATGGTGGCATAGTGTGAGCTCAGGATAGAAATAACGTTGGTAAATGACAGTTTGGCGTTTAGATCTGGATTATCGTAGAGACAGATTGCTTCAAAGGGCGGAGGAACTGTTTCGCCTATGGCAGCCTCATAGTTAACCAGCTTTCGTATGTTATCATGAAAGTCTTGGTGCAACACCACAGAAGGATTGCCTATCGCTACTATCCCGAGGTGCTTTGATTTTTTCCCTTCCATTTGAATGACGAGTGAACGCCAAGATTCCATGACCGCACCTGCATTCATCTCTGCGCCCGACAGATACAAATCGTTTCTGTCCACCACTGACAGGTCGTTATGTTTAACATATTCTTCAATGTCCTTACCCAAAGCCAAATGACCATTTAGCCGGGAGAGTCGCCGGATCACCAGAGGTGGTCTTGATTCAGCGGCGTAGATGACCCCGTAGCCATTTGAAAGGTAGCGGCAGACCTGGTTGTAAACAGCACTTCTAACGACAATCTTGTCTTCTGTTGACGCCATTATGAAGGAATGATAATTGCCAAGTTTGCGGGTTGCCGTCGCGTTGTCCTCGATAAGTCCAGCGTGTTGCTTGATGTTAAAGTTTGTGAATTTCTTCCATATTATACGGATTTAGCTTTCTGTAAATTAGCCACCGCCTCTTACCACTTGTCTTATCAGCTTGATTCAAGTAACCAGCTTATGCCAATTGGCGTTTGACTAATCGTAACTCTGATATGCATAATGAAATATGTGGCTCTGTCGTGCCAGAACCTCGTCAGGAACGCAGGGGAAAAGCGCCATGCGCTCTCCCACCTGCAGAAAGAAAGCCTATTCACTTATCGTTCCTGCTCATGGCGACCATCGTTTTCTTTGCGGGGGGTACTTTTACACCGGCTTTTTCGTTTGGCTCCACAGGTGAGTCTTCATGGTCATTCTATGGCAATTATGACTACTCTCAGAATGACGATGTCGAGGACGCTGGTTCCGGCCATTCGCCGGACGCAGATAGAAAACAGAAAAATGAGAATCAAAGCGAAAAATCAAGAATTGCAGAGCAGCGCGAAAAATTTGAGCAAGATGTTCCTGACCCTAGGCAGCGCTTCGACAGCTATGACGTCAATGACCCCGAGTATTCAGAGTATCTGACCAAATTCACATATGTCCTGTATTACGGCGGCTTTGATTCCAAAGTAAGCAATGCTATACTTTCGGTAGAACCCACTTTGCTGATTACGAATTATGATGCTATTAGCCCCGAAATGCGAAATGAATTTGCCAAAAACAATGTTACAGTAGTAGCATATCTGCCGATACACTGGACCGACAGGCCGATTGATGCTGTGCTGCAAGAGGCCCGGAGCCTGCTTGAAGACGGCGCAGACGGACTTTTCATAGACGAGGCTGCGAGTGTTAGCACTGACTGGGAATTCTGGTATCACGGCAGAATCTATGAGACTGCCAAGGAATTTGATGAGGATGCAGTCGTCATAATCAACCCCGGCAGCGGTTCAATTGCGGAACGGTCTATGCAGGTAGCAGATATTATCTGCTTTGAGCACGAGTGGAGAGACATTGCGAGCTTGAGCTGGGCCTCCGATTACCCGGGATGGCGATTCATGGGAATTAGCAGCAACGAGTTTGTAAGGGTAATGGGTTATCACGTTGGAGCTGACTCTGCCCGCGATGATTTGGACGAGGCAAGGTCTCTAAATATTGCCTATCATTATTCAGCCGACCATTACATCTGGCTTCCATCGTGGCTTGACGTATACGGTGGCATTGCAACGTCTCTGCACCCTGTTGGTGACTATATCGACCTGGATTTGAGTCCGGTCGCCAGGCCGCCAGATGCCAAACCCGATAAAGTAGAGGATTCTTCGCAGCAACCAGAGCTGCCGGAGGAGATGCCTGACACCGTAGGAGACGAAAATCAGAACGACACATCAACCGAGCCTGACACGCCAGTGAATGTACCAGAAAGGCCTGACCCGGCTGATGATGAGGCGACTGGCGCCAACAAGCCTCCCAAGGCTAGGGCCGGAGATGATCAGTTTATCGAGGTTGCAGAGTCACCGGTCACGGTTCATCTAGACGGCAAGGCCAGCAGCGACCCTGATTCAAAAGACCATCGGCTTTCGTTCTCGTGGAAGCAAATTGAAGGACCTAAAGTCGAGCTTCATGAATCCGACTCGAAGGCCTCTTTTCTAGTTGATCCGGCCTTGGTGGTAGAGTCTGATGTTGAATTTGGTTTTGAGCTAACTGCAAGTGATGTGGACAATGCTGAGGATAGCGATTCTGTAAGCGTGGTTGCATCTATCAAAAAAGTGTCGCCAGAAGGACGTGAAGATGGAGATATTGATAATGCCACTAACGCTGAAACAGAACCTGCCGAGGACGACAAAAAGGCAGATCCGCCCAAAGACGTGCCAAAAGAATCCAATTCCACAAAGACAGCATCCGAAGTTGAAATTTTGGCAAAGGACGAATCTGGATCCAACAGTACGGCTCCTGCTCCAGAGTAATCATTCTGCTCCACGGGCGCTGCTAAAGTGCCTTATTCGACTCCACAGCGTTTGCTATCTGTACTCCGACAGTAAAAGGTCTTACAATCAACTCACATTTGAGAGACAAGGCATAAGATGAAGCTGCTAACTTTGCCCGGAATTTAGATGGGAACGAACATGCGTTGATAGCGACTTCAGCTATGACAACAATCCGAATCTAGACTTGCAATAAGAAGGAATAACCCTTCCCGAATATAGCATAGGAAAATCCTTGAAAAGTCGCTGTTGCAAACATCATTTAATTTTCATACTATTTGACATTTCTTGATTCTGGGTAGACTGAATTCAAAGCAAATGAAAGGCACAAAGAAAATAATAGGCACCACATGGCAGAATGCAATGCTGTCTCAGAAACAAACCTACTGTACTAATTGCAAAATGAACGTCGATATCGTCGATGGCAAATATGTGCGGCTTGCCAACAAGAGGGCCGTATATGAGGGTCACTGCTCCAAGTGCGGCGTGAAGCTCATAAAAGCGAAAGTGATGCCGCGCAATAGAGTAATGATAAAAAGAAGGAAAAGGAAAGGCCTGCTATAGAGCAGAATCTACCTTCTATCCTGGATTTCGAGTCTTGCCAGAATGTCTTCCATCGTTTGTTCGTCTTCAAGCTCGTCTTTCAACAGTTCAAGTGCGAGCTCATAAGTTCCATGATCTTTGTCCTTTGT
>JAKEIF010000039.1 GCA_022545875.1 Nitrososphaera sp. | reverse complement strand
TAAGCTTTTTGCGCGAGCAGCTAGGCGCGGAAGACGATCCGGCATTTATCAGGACCTTTCAAGCGCAGATCAGGGTATTGCAGAATGCCCAGCTGGACCGGCTGGAAGAATTGATTGCAGTTAGACGTAGCGACCTTCAAAGTTGCACAGCTGTTGTAGAAGCTGACCGCATTTTCGCGGAACTGGAGGCACTTGAATGGCTGCAGAGACAAGCTGCGCGCAAGGCGTGAGCGTCAGATGCCCTGTCGCAACCTGTGCCTGCGCATAGGAATACAAGGCCACAACGGAAGCCTCTATGAGCACGGGATGAAATTCTGTTCGAGGTGCTCCATCTACCTCAAGACCAACAAGAAAAGATGTCAGTGTTGCGGGAGGCCGCTTCGGACAAAGAGCAGGGGAAACGCAGTAAGACGCTGCTGCCAATGCAATAGGCGTATGAACTTTCAAGGCCAGTACCCAGAGCTGCCACTGATTTGCTGGGCATGCGCTATCGCCTAAATGACAGGAGATACATTGTTCTATAGCATAAAGCAAAGCTAACTTACATACCGGGAGGGGGTCTAAACAAGCGAGAAGAAGCCGAAGCTTTCCCGAGCATCCCGAGCTTTTTCCCCTGCCGGCGGTCTGAATAAGGCCGCTGGCGGTTTACGCAGGTTAGCTAAAATGCTTTGTGGTGAAATCCACTATATCTGTCTGGGCGCTGTAGCTCGCGCTCGACAAAAAAGGATCACCTTGCAAGCGCAGAGTAAATCCCTGCGATGTCATTATGGTATTTGGATCCTTCATCGAGCCCAGCGAGATTCTGATGATAATCCGCGTTAGCCTTCATCGACGCTCGAAATGCAGCCACAGCCTCCTGAATTGCGTCCTCCTTCCCGGATTCTTGGCTACATTCCAGATAATGCATCAGCCATTTTTCAAACTCGCGCAGAAATAGTGCTTTTTGATTTATCGTTATTTCTTGACAAGGCATTTCAGAATGAGCCATGCGTTATTTTCCGAAATTTGATTATTTAAGTGATATCGAATTGTGCAGTAGTGGTAAATATTTTGACAAAAGATTGCTTTTAACACGTATCTCTAGATTATAACACATGCCAGCTACGGCTAGCGACATCATCAAGCGCCAGGCGGCCAATACGGTATTGGCCAGACTCGGCGAAGAAATGATAGAGGTCGTCAAATATCACTTGCGCCGCTCATACGCGATATCGCTTGGGCCAAACGACACATCGATGTTCTCCCTCGAACAGCTCCATTTTGGGTTATCTGTCATGCTTGGCGAAGGTAGTGCTAACAATATTCTCAAGCAAATTACAGAAGAAATAAATGAACTCATGCAGGCTGAGGCGCAATAACCGCTGGAAAATTGAACGTTAGAGTGTAGCAAACCAGCTATGCATTATTGCGATCCCTTTGCCACACTACTGTTCTTCATTCCGGCGAGTAGCGACTTTAGGTCCTCATAAGTTGGCATTCTAAAGTACTCCATCAGCGCCTCAACCTCTGTATCAGAGAACTCGGTATCTTGATATTGGAAATTTGCCGGCAGTATCATGTTCTCTTCCATGAATTGAACCATTTTTTTAACATCTTCCTGAAAGCCCCCATAAACTATAACCCTCGTGACACCGACGGTCAGTAGAATTGAATACGTGCTTTTATCAAGAGGAATTATGCCCTAATATTGTGATTCTGCATGTCTCACTATGGCCATTTTGGCGAAATCTGGATAAATCGTTGCAAAGATAATTTGAGTTTTGCAGGCAAAGATTATCGTAAAGCAGCTATTCTCCAGTAATGCGCTATAACGCCGTCGGGAGTCTAAAAGGTCGGTCCTGGAAACGCAGGATTATTTCCCAGGTAATTAGTGTAACATGATAATTGCAATCTAGTATGAGTGGACTTCGGATAAATGTTGCTTGAGAACTCTCTTGCTGCCAAATGTCTGCGCACATTTGCTGCAGGACCAGGACTTCAGTGCACTCTTGAGTTCAAAGCTGGGCCGCCCCAAGCGATTGACTCTATTGGTTGGAAGAGTGTCGTCCGTCAATTCCGTACCAATGTCTTTGCCTGACATGAGTCATTGGTATCCAATAATCCATATAGAAAGTAGCAAGTAATCAAAAGAACATATCAGCTCGCGGCTCTTGACGAATCATGTTTGTAGCATGAATCAAAAGAATAAACGAGGCCGCTTAATATTACCTGAAATTCTATTAGGATAAATCAGAGGGTTATTTTTACGGCCCTGCTGCAGATAACTCTACGTTATTAGGCTGTTTCATACCTAACAATCTTCTATAACATCCAATCACCACTGTTATAGGTAATATTCTAGCATGCTTCAAGTATGAAATATCGTAGCCGCACAGACATCTGCTCGCAAATCCTAGAAGCAGCGAACGGTGGAACGACCAAGACCAAGATAATGTACAAGGCGTATCTGTCGTACGCCCAGCTGAAGGAATATCTTTCAGTCTTGTCAGAGAATGGACTGCTTCAATACATTGAAGGCGAGCATCAGTACAAAACGACCGAGAAGGGCTTGCAATTCCTGCGAACTTATGACCAGATGAATAGCCTATCAGGTCAGATGATCGAGCAGGCCAAGGCCTGACTTTTCTTTTTACGCCATTTTCTTGCGGGGACGCAACTGGCGGGGGAATACCCTTCACTGCCATGGCAGAACTTATTGCTTCGCAAGCACGCTCTGCACAACGAAACTATCATTTGATAAATAATCAATCTCTGCTGTTATTTCCAGCATCAACCATTTTGCAGCTCCGTCGCCTACGAGGTTCTGGAGCGCAGAGTCTAATTCGTCCAGAGTAAATGGAGAGCCGACAGCTAGAGTGATGCCATGATATCTGGCCAGCTCTTCCTTTATAGTTGCAAACATCATGTCGCCTAACCTACCGAGCACAGAAATAGCAGATTCTAGCTTGAAAGTCTCGAGAGCTTGCCTATCCAAGATTACACTTCTATAATGCGAATGCTGTTCAAAAGAACTCGTTTGTAAGCCACTGTTACAGCGGGAATGATGACCAAATCTGGTTACTTGTGAGCAAGAAAGGAGCCTTGTTTATCATGCCTTGCGAGGATCCGCGTGAAAAATCCCAGGCATCATTTTCGAATTGGAATTTCCATGGCCAGAGTCTCCCATGGGATACTCACAAGGATGAGTTGGACTTAATGAAGCTTTGAGCCATAATTATTTCCTTAAATCGATATTACCTTTCAAAGTGATTAGCAGATCCATGTCTTCAAGAAGAGATGAACAGAAAGCCTTTGCCAATGAGGCTAGGGCCATTGACCGGGCGGTTGAGGAAACAAAAGATAATACGAGAAAGGTAATTCAAGAAGTAAAAAGAGAACTTCCCGAAAGTACTGCAACATTTCATGATTTTCAAGAACAGAACATAAACGACGCTAGGGAGATTACAAACACATTCCTTGACTCTCAGAAGGAGGTCGCAAAATCTTTGCATGCTGCATTTAGACCATACACAAACAATCTCTTTTTCGGTTTGATGTTCTGGCCATACCAGGCGCTTAACCCCCAAACTTGGGCGGAGAATTACCTCAAGGCAGCAACTGCCATAGCAGATACTGCCGCGGCTGGAGTAAAAACCCAAAATGACCTCATGATCGAAGCATTCGCATGCACGCGCTCATTCATGGGTTATGCAAGGGAGAATACGAAGGTGATGGCAAAGTTCAATACGGAAAACGCAAAGACCTTTGAGCAAATCTCAACAGATACGGCTCGCACCTCTCTAGCATAGGTGAAAGGGCACACACTTCCCTCAGCAGTTGAACTGTCATAGCGGAGTTTGCAGATCCCATCGCAGTTGCCATTGGGTATATTCCCAGCGCCATAGTATGTAGCCGCAGTTATGGAAGGCGTGTTATCTAAGGTGGCAGACTCTAGTTTTTTATTCAATCAACTAATCTTGGCAGATACTTGGCTGGAAGCTTTAACCCACACAAGCCGTTCTTCTTTACGGAAGAACAGGATATCAAAATACTAGTTGATCAGGCAATCTTTTCAGACTCGATGGCAGCTAGGACAAGGGCAGTTAACCAGCTCGCCTCTAACTATGGAGAGAGAGCGAGGCCGGCGCTCATGGAACTTTTGGATTCTATTCCT
>JAKEIF010000038.1 GCA_022545875.1 Nitrososphaera sp. | reverse complement strand
TTGACACCGCTGGTGCTGCAGGCGGGGCTTGCACCTGGAAGTGGGCCGGCATGGTTCGGACCGGTGGTTGCATTTAGCGCAATCGGAATGTCTATGGCGGCATTTGTTATCTCATGGAAGCAGAGGTCATTTCTAGTCGCAGGCCTGCTAGCTGCAAGCGGCGCCTTCTTTATGATCCCTGCTCTTATAGCTACGGGATTCTTGGCAGTCATCGTTATCCCGGGCCCCATTCTTGGAGTCATATTCGGCCTCGGCATAATGGCTCTTGGGATCGCAAAGGGGATAATGTCTGCAAGGACCGAGATGCAGATATTGGCGAAGTAATAGACCCAGAGAATTGGAAAAATGTTAGATCCAAGGCTTGCAGTAGCGCGACTTCTAGCTGCTGCAGGTCTGGTTCTTTTTTCAATTTATTTTGTAGACGAGATCGCCAAGGATGGCGGAGCAGTTGGAGGATTTCTGCCAGTGCCCAGCCCGATGGCTAGAGGTCTTGCCTTTGAGCTACCAACACTGGCACTTTCAGCGGCGGCTTTTGCACTTTCATGGCGCAAACCTTCAGTTCTAGTTTCAATCGTATTGCTAGTCATAGGTACACTGATGATAATCGACGGTGTTACGATCGGAACCAGGTACTTTATTGTCCTTACTCTGCCCGGGCCAATTATCGGCTTTGTTTATGGCTTAGTGGTACTGGCCCTTGGGATAATAAAGTCCATGAGAACACTGCGGGCGACGATCCCGAATTAGGGACTTGAATTTCATTCGTTCAGGTAACTAAGTTACGTCTCATGGGTAAACAATGGTTAAAATAATTCTTGCCGAAAGACCTGCGTGACAAAATACATCAACAGGAAAACGGTCATAGTCGCGATCGCTGGCCTTGGCGCGGTGGCTGCCATATTGTTGGCGGCAGGTCTGGTGCCAAATCCGGCTAGCGCGTTTGGGCCAGGAAAATGGATGCACGGCGGAGGATACGGCGGTTTTGGACCAGGGCACTTTGGCGGAGGTGGAATGTATGAAGGGAACTGGACGGGTTCTGTGCCGGTGGAGTCGATTCATGAAGAAATTATCCAGTCAGTCAAATCCAAGGTGAACATCACCGTGAGCCAGGCTGAATCCGCGGCAAAGCAGTCAATCGGTGACGGAAGCGAAGTCTTTGGAGTAATGCTGGCGCCAATCAACGGCTATCTTGTATACGTGGTTCATGGGATCGATAGCTCAGACGAGATGTTCCACGTCGTAGTAGATGCCGGAAACGGCGAAGTCCTCGAAAGCGGAACGGGCGACATGGGCGGATTCGGATCATGGAAGGGACAAATGCACAGGGGAGAGATGTGGCGTTAATCCCATCCCAATCCTTTTTTTCAGAAACCGGACTGGAGCAATGTGGCTCGTGCCAAGAGCGAGCAGAGATTTTTCAGGCAGAAGGTGATTTTTGCCTGCAATGCTGGCAAAAGGAGACTCATCCTAATGTCTGAACGAGAACCGGAAGCCGCGGACAAAATATGGGTACTTCTCGGCAAACGGTGGACGCTCCCAATATTGTACCGTTTAGCTGAAGAAAAGGTGCTCCGGTTTACAGAGCTAAAGCGGTCTCTTGCTGGAATAAGTGGGACAATGCTTGCAGAACGGTTATCGGATCTTGAGGAGGAATGCCTGATCACAAAAGAAGTCCATGTTTCGGTGCCGCCAAAAGTAGAATACAGGCTGACCGCCAGTGGGGTCGAACTAGGCTTGATTGTAAATCAGATTCTCAACTGGCACGCCGGACGACTCCCCAAGGCTGACATTTGCGAATTACATGGGATACGAACTCATTAGTTTAACTCAAATCGGTAACCGGAATATTCTCCGTAAGCGTTTCTACAATTTTGTTCACGTGCAATGATAATTGTCAGGTGTTGAAAAGATATGTTCGGCGTGTTACCGCCGCTGCTAGAGACATTAGATTTCGCAGTTTACTTCGGGGTCCGGATTGCTATCACAGGTGTCTGTGCCAAAGCCACCATCGAGAGAATCGTTGTCAGCAACCCCATCTAATCCGCTTAGCGAGTCGTCACCGGAACTTCCGCTGATTGTATCATCGCCCCCGTTTCCGCTGATATCGTCGTCGCCTGCTCCGCCGTTGGCATCGTCGTCCCCCTTGCCGCCGACTATTATGTCCTTGCCATGCCCGCCAAAGATAGTATCGTCACCGCCTTGACCGAACAGCGAGTCGTTATCGCCATTTCCATAGATCTCGTCTCTCCCTGCTCCTCCACAGATGATATCATCACCGCCAAGACCGTAGATTGTATCGTCGCCTCCTAATCCGTCTATGACGTCAGCATTATCTGTGCCCTTGATTACATCGGCATCCTCTGTTCCTACAATAGTCGGGTTCGTACAATCTTCAGCTGGTCCGCATGTTTCATTGTCGATGGGTTGGCCAGTCACGATGCCTCTATTGACGAAACTGCTTCCACAGGCGTTGAAAACGCTACCGTCGTTGTCAATTGTGCCTGAGTTTTCGAAAGACCCTCTGTTTATAAAGCTGGCACCATTGTCATTGAGAATTGTCGCACTCGCAGAATTGACAAATGTACCCGAATTTGTAAATTCAGAATCATGATCATTTTCAAATAATCCGAAATTGTTCAACAAGCCAGAGTTGAACATAGAGCCCTCGAGCTCTATCTCTAGCTCGCCATAGTTGTTGAAGGTACCTGAATTACTGAAATGGCTCAAGCAATTCACAAAAAAGCCCCCATTCACACCGTTATCGATCGTACCCTCGTTGACCGAACTGGTACATGTATTGATGGATCCATCATTGATTATCTGCGCTCCCGCGTTATTCAGAAGAGATCCCACAATAAACACGTGTACACCAGCTTCTACAGCGAACGTACCTGAATTATCCAGAGTAGTATCCATGTCATCTGTGAATTCGACTCCGGATAGAATTGTCAGGGATGCGCCTTCTTCTATTATTAAGCCGGGATCTCCAGAAATGCTTCCAAAGCGAAGTACCGCAGGCACATCCATTTCCACGTCAAAGCCAGACCCTATAACGACCCGGTCGAATTCCCCAGGACATTCGTTATCACTCCAGTTCTCGCAGTCGGACCACGAGATCCCATCTCCTTCTCCGTCCCATATGGCGTCGTCCGATGGCGGATGCACAAAAATCTCTGCAGTCAGCCTCTTTGTCACGGTCTCGCAGTCAAGGAACAACACGACCAGCTGCCATGGGAAAGGCTCGTCTGGTGCAAAGCTATCCTCACTATTATCCACTGACACCGTCACGTCCCTAATGGCGTCACTATGCGGGTCATTCCAGAGGAAGCGAACATCGTCAACAGAAGTGTCGCTCGTAGTTGCAACGGCCCTAACTTCCTGCCCCTGGTCGATTTCGCCGTCCGATGGGTTTGTTCCATTTTCAAACAAATTGAGGGAATACTGGTTTGCGGTGCTGCAGATGTCTTGGACCGCCGCATCTGAATTGGCCACGCTAGACTCTATATCCTCAAAATCCAATGAAGTATCTGTCACTTCAGAGGTGATTTCTTCAACACTTGCCTCGGATTCACCGCTGAGAAGAGCTGTGTCAGCAAAGAGGTCTAATTCGCAATTCTCGATGATTCCTTCCGAGTTGAGCTTTAGGACTAGCGCATCGGAGCTATCAACACCGAACATGGCAGTATTTCCTGCCACGACGTAGCCGCCGTCTGAAGTAGGTTCGACATTACGCAAGCTGCTCTCAAATGGTTCGCCAAAGGACTTTTGCCACTCTATTGCACCATCGCTGTCAAGTTTCACAATTACCTGGAAAACTGGCGAGCCACTGAACCCCGTTACTATGTAACCGCCATCCACTGTCTGACGGATGTGCTTAGCTCCTTCTACCCCAATCGTACCATAGGTCTGTTCCCACTCGATATCACCGTCAGTGTCCGTTTTGACTACCCAAATTTGACCTTCAGAGAAGGATCCTGTGGTCGGAAACGAACGTGTAGTACCTGCAACGACGAACCCGCCATCAGCGGTCTGTTGAACTGAAAGACCAAAATCAGCGAGGGTCCCGCCATAGGTTTTCTCCCAAGCTATTTCACCGTCAGATTCTAATTTTATCAGTATCAAATCCGATAATCCCGAGCCAGACTCTGCGGTGCCTGATGCGACAATAAATCTCCCGTCAGCGGTTTGCTGCGCCGAGCCTATTTGCCCGGTAGAAAGTAATGGTGGAATTGAGTGTTGGAACGCCTGCTCCCACTCGATGGTGCCATCTTCGCCGAGCTTTATCAAACTTAGTATAGGGAAGTCGCTCTGGCGCGTCTCGAGAGTGACAATGAATCCGTTATCATCCGTGGTAGTGATGTCCGCCGCAAAGTCATACTGTGATGCCAAACCGTAAGCTTTCTCCCACTCGACTAAACCCTCGGAATCAACCTTGACTACCCAGGCATCTGCTAGACCCAAAAGCGTTGATACCACCGGCAGCAACGAAACCTCCATCATCAGTTTCTCTTACTGCGGAAAATTCTTCATTTCCTGTCCCGCTGAAGGTTTCTTGCCACTCTGGCGTCCCCATTTCATCAAGTTTCATAAGCAAAGCCCCCGGTTCCGTGCCTAGTGTTTCTGTGTATCCGGCTGCGATGTAGCCGCCGTCAGTGGTCTGCTGAATCATTTGAAACGCATCGACTCCAACCCCGCCATAGGTTTTTGCCCAAGAGATCGGCTCAGCGTACGCCTTCACAACATTGGTTGAGGCAAGAACAACAGGGGATAAAATCAAAGCTCCAAGAATCGCTGCAGATACACACAACCTTGGCAGATTAACAAGTCTTTGCACGGTAGTCGAAGCCAAGACAATACTTAAAAAAGGCATAGAAACAATTGGCGCTTTCTTACTGATTTAATACTACACGAAGTCGCGTTCAGTGTAGTCGGTTGCACTAGTGCCCTACT
>JAKEIF010000037.1 GCA_022545875.1 Nitrososphaera sp. | reverse complement strand
CAGCAAAAGAGGGACAGAGGATAGAGGACGCGATTTCAAGCATCCTTAAGGAGAACAAGAAAACAAAGGACATAGGCGGCACGCTGTCCACTTCTGAATTTACAACGCTAGTTGTCGAAAAAATGTACTAAGCGAATCAGCCAGAGCCCCTCGGGGCGCGCCTCTGCCACGCGATGAACATAAAGACGAAAGGAATGACCATTAGGGCGCTTGCAATAAGGACCGGCTGGAAGGCGGTTGGATCTACCTCAAGGCCGGCAAGTTGCAGGAACGGTATCGGAAAAATTGTAAATATCCAGAATCCAAAAAGAATCCCGATAATCCAGGCATTCCGCCTCAGGAGCGTGACAGCTCCCACCTTGTTGACCTTCGCCCTGTGGCACGTCAGGCATTTGGCCGTTGAAGAGTCGCCAGAAACGTCAAGCGGAACTATGCATGAGGTGCAGACCTGGCGCTCGCAAAAATAACACTTTTTCTCAGCAAAGCGAGAACCGCATATTGAACAGCGCTGCTGTCGCGGCTGTTCTCCTTCCATCTCACAAACAATTAAGCTGGACTCTCAAATAATATTACTCTTGCCGCCCCTTGGAAGCAAAATTTAAATTTGCTAACTTTAACAGTTCGTGAGGGTTCAAAAAATTCCGACACTCCAGCAAACCTACACGGGCTTTGCGGCCAAATTAATCTTAGAGGATGGGACCGTTTTTGATGGCATTGGCTTTGGCTACCCATCCGAGATTGCCGGCGAGGTGGTGTTTAACACAGGGATGGTCGGCTACACCGAAACGCTTACCGATCCGTCCTACAGGGGCCAGATACTGTGTCTCACTTATCCTCTTGTCGGGAACTATGGAGTGCCCAACGCAGATATCAAGGACGAATATGGCCTGCCCAAGTTTTTTGAGTCAGACAGGATTCAGGTCAAGGCCCTAGTTATCCATGAGCTTTCTGACATTGCTAGCCACTGGAGCTGCACCAAGACCCTTGACCAGTGGCTTTATGAGGAAAAAATTCCCGGCATCTACGGGATCGATACGAGAGAGTTAACAAAAAAGTTGCGTGTTAGAGGCGTCATGATGGGCGCAGTCATTGTTTCAGAAAAGCCAATCAACGACTCGCAAGTCAAGGATGTCCTTAGCTCTGCAAAATACGAAGGGGTTAATTTCATGCCGGAAGTGTCGACTGACAAGCCCCAAGAATACGGTGACAAAAACAGCGAGCCCGTCGTGGTCATTGATACTGGCGTCAAGTACAGCATAATCAGAAACATCATCCGAACGGGATTCAGAGTAGTCCGGCTCCCCTGGAATGCAACGACTGAGCAGGTTAGCTCATACAACCCAAAGGGAGTGGTGATAAGCAACGGCCCGGGAGACCCCAAGGTATGCACCAGTACAATCAAAACAGCATCTAACCTGATCAAGGCCGAAGTTCCTACGCTAGGAATTTGCCTGGGGAACCAGATTCTGGCGCTTGCGGGAGGTGCCGATACCTACAAGCTAAAGTTTGGCCACAGGGGGCAGAACAAGCCATGTGTTGACAAGCGTAGCAACCAGGTATATGTCACTAGCCAGAACCACGGATATGGAATAGACCCGAAGACACTTTCAAGGGCGGGGTTCAAGGTCTGGTTTGCAAATGCTGACGACGATACGGTTGAGGGTATCGAACACAAAGACAAGCCCGTGATTGCCGTGCAGTTTCACCCAGAAGCATCGCCAGGTCCCTATGACTGCATGTTTGTGTTTGACAGGTTTAAGGAAATCATTTCAACGGGCATGAAAAAGACCGAAGAGCCAAGTAGGCGCCGCGCGTCCAAAGCCATAACCCATCGCAGGCAGGCAAAGAAAGGAGGGAGGAAGATCGCCAAGAGATAAGACCATAAAGAAAGTCCTTGTTCTTGGTAGCGGGGCAATAAAAATCGGAGAAGCAGGCGAAAGCCAGCAATAGAAAACTGGCCGCCAGTTCGACTACTCCGGTTCTCAATGCCTCAAGGCCCTTGCAGAGGAAGAAGTCGAGAGCGTCCTAATTAACCCAAATATCGCTACGATTCAAACAGACACGCGCTTTGCGGACAGGGTCTACCCTGTGCCTATCAATACATCGTATGTGGAGAAAGTGATAGAGGCGGAGCGGCCGGACTCTATAATGCTCGGCTTTGGCGGACAGACGGCGCTCAACTGCGGCGTTGCCCTGCAACAAAACGGAATCTTGGAAAAACATGGGATAAGAGTCCTGGGCACGCAGGTAAAGGGAATAGAGATAACGGAAGACAGGCAGCTTTTCAAGGAAGCAATGGCGAAGAGCGACGTCCCAGTCCTTACCAGTTACGCCGTTAATTCTCTGCCGGAGGCGTTCAAGGCTGCCAACGAAATCGGATACCCCGTCATAGTCAGAGTGGCATATACTCTTGGGGGCAGGGGAGGCGGCGTGGCATACAATGAATACGAGCTGCAGGAAATCGCGCAGCGGGGCCTTAACCTCAGTATGGTTCACCAGATTCTCATAGAACGGTACGTGGGCAGCTGGAAGCAAATAGAGTATGAAGTGATGCGGGATTACAATGGCAACAGCGTAATAGTTTGCAACATGGAAAATGTGCTTTCTATGCGGGTGCATACGGGCGACAATATCGTCATAGCGCCTTCGCAGACGCTGAATAACTACGAGTATCACATGCTGCGTTCAGCCGCAATAAGGGCGACCAGTTACTGCGGCATAGTAGGCGAATGCAACATACAGTTCGCTCTTGACCCTGCTTCAGAACAGTATACGGCGATTGAAATTAACGCGAGGCTTTCTAGGTCATCTGCCCTTGCCAGCAAGGCTACGGGTTATCCACTTGCATACATGGCGGCAAAAATCGGCTTGGGCTACACGTTGCCGGAACTGCTCAACAGGATAACCAAGATAACAACTGCGTGTTTTGAACCGTCGCTTGATTATGTCGTTTTAAAAATGCCAAGGTGGGACTTTTCAAAGTTCGAGCTAGTCAAGCGCAAACTTGGCAGCGCCATGAAGTCAGTCGGCGAAGTAATGGCAATTGGAAGGAGTTTCGAAGAAGTTGTGCAAAAGGCCATCAGGATGTGCGACATTGGAAGGGACGGGCTGGTGGCAAATGCGAATTCTTCTTCGACCCCCGCTCAAGAGGATTTGGAGAGGATTGAACAGGCCCTAATCCATCCAAACGACGAGATAATTTTTGCAGTCGTAGAGGCAATGAAGGTAGGCATGAGCATCGAGAGAATCTATGAGCTATCTGCGATTGACCCGTGGTTCCTTGTCAAGATAAAGAATATCGTAGAAGTCGAGGCCAAACTTCGGAAATCTAGCTTTGACGAAGGGCTCATTAGGACCGCCAAGAAAATGGGCTTTTCCGATAGGCAGATAGCTCGCTGCCAGAACCTCGAAGAAATGCAGGTCAGGACATTCAGGGAAAAATTCGGGATAATTCCAGTGGTGAAGCAAATCGACACCCTTGCCGCAGAATGGCCTGCCAAGACCAACTATCTGTACCTGACCTATGGCGGAAGGGAGGATGACGTGAAGGTGGAAGCAAAGGCAGAGAGTAGAATGGTAGTGCTTGGAGCCGGGCCCTACAGGATAGGGAGCAGCGTAGAATTCGACTGGGGAACCGTGAACATGGTGTGGGGCCTAAAGGAAAACGGAGTCAAAGAGATCTCTGTAATAAATTGCAACCCTGAAACCGTGTCGACCGACTATGACATATGCGACAGGCTATATTTCGAAGAGCTGACGCTAGAGCGAGTCCTGGACATTTGCGACAAGGAGCACCCGACTGGCATAGTGACGTGTGTTGGGGGCCAGACTGCAAATAACCTGACACCAAAGCTGGCAAAGAATGGTATCCGCATTATCGGGACGAGCAGCGAAGACGTTGACAGGGCTGAAGACAGGGCCAAGTTCGGCCAGCTGCTTGATTCCCTTGCAATAAAACAACCGGCGTGGAAAAAGTTCACATCGCTTGAAGACGCCAAAGAGTTCGCAGACGCGGTAGGGTATCCCATGCTTGTCAGGCCCTCGTATGTCCTGTCGGGCGCCGCAATGAAAGTAGTGTGGGGGGAGCAACAACTGGAGCGATTCCTTACAGACGCAACCAACGTCAGCCCGGATCACCCGGTGGTCATCAGCAAGTTCCTGCAGGATGCAGCTGAGGTAGAAGTTGATGCTGTTTCTGACGGAAAAGACGTGATAATCGGATCCGTCATTGAGCACATCGATAATGCAGGAGTCCATTCCGGCGATGCCATGATGAGCATACCGCCGTGGCGACTTGATCGAAAAACCCTGGACACCGTGACGGACTATAGCGTAAGGATAGGCAAGGCGCTCAGCGTAAAGGGCCCTTTTAACATCCAGTACCTTGTAAAAGACGAGGAGGTTCTCGTCATTGAAGCTAATGTCAGAGCGTCTCGCTCTATGCCATTTGTTTCAAAGTTCGCAGGCCTTAACATCATCAACTTGGCGGCAAAGGCAATGACGGGCAAACGTTTGCCACCTGCTGCCAGAGACCTCTGGCTCAAGACGACAGGATTTGGCATAAAAGTCCCGCAGTTTTCATTCATGCAGCTTGAAGGCTCAGACATTGTTCTTG
>JAKEIF010000036.1 GCA_022545875.1 Nitrososphaera sp. | reverse complement strand
CGATTTCCTTTCTTGTCCTGCCGCATGACGGACATTCGTCTTGCCGGAACATCTGAACCCTGTCAAATGAGAGCTCGTTGAGATCCAAGTAGAGCAACTTGTTGGCAAGCGTCGGCTCTTTGCCCATGATTAATTTTACAGCCTCCGACACCTGGATTCCAGCCACAAGATACAGAATTGACGGGTGAACGCCTTCTGTGCTGCATGCCGGCATTTCCTCTTCATTCAGCTCGGGGAACATGCATCGTAGGCATGCAGACTTGTTTGGGAGGATTGTCGACACCGAGCCTGTCACTCCAAGTGCGCCGGCATAGATCAATGGTATGTTGTGTTTTATGCACGCATCGTTTAGCGCATATCTTGCATCAACGCTGTCAAGTGCATCAATCACAACGTCAAAGCCCTTGACGATGCTCTCCGCGGTGTACTTTGTCACTGACGTGGGCACCGGTTCGATCTGGACTCCAGGGTTGATTCTGCGGAGCCGCTCGGCCGCCGCTTCAACTTTGACCTTGCCAATGTCGTCGTCTGTGTAAAGGTGCTGCCTGTGCAGGTTGGTAACTTCAATGACATCTCTGTCAACTATGCGCAGGTTTCCTATGCCCATCGCTACCAGCTGCGTAATGACAGGGTTTCCGATCCCGCCAGCTCCCACGACGCACACCTTGGCATTTCGGATCTTTTCCATTCCCTCAAAGCCAATTTCTTCGAGCATCAGCTGCCTGGAATAGCGCTGGATCTCCTCGCTTGTCAGGTCTGCGCCGCCGGCTACTGCGGGTAGTATGTAGACGGAATCGCCGTCTTTTACCGGGGCAGACATGCCGCCGCTAAAGCGCATGTTCTTGCCGTTGATGTAGATGTTGATAAGCGACCGTGGCTTGCCGTTGTGATCAAATACTCTTCGCTTAAAGTCGTCGCCCAGCTGGTCCGACACCTTGGTAAACGCGTCTTGCAGATCGGATGCTTCAAGCGGGATTTTTTTCTCTCCCTGTCCCCTATTCAATACTGAAGGAATTACAAATTCTAGCTTGGCCAAATCATGTCACCTTATCATCGCCGCGACCTCTGCCGCATCTGGTTTGACAGCAATAAGTTTCGGCAGCAGACCTATAATCGCTTCTGTCGTTTTGAGCCCGTTGCCTGTCACGTAGCAGACGGTGCTTTCGTCCTTTGCAATCTTGCCCTCCTCGACTAGCTTTCTAAGAACTGCGACTGACACGCCGCCTGCGGGCTCTGTAAAGATGCCCTCCGTTCTTGCAAGCAATAATATGCTGTCGCAGATCTCGGCGTCGTTTGCCTCCTCTGCTATCCCGTTGTACTGCTTTAGCCGCTTTAGCACATAGGCACCGTCTCCCGGGTCTCCTATTGCCAAGCTCTTTGCAATCGTCTCGGGGCGCTCGACAGGAATCACTTCGTCGCTGTTGCGCTTGAATGCATCAACCACTGGCGCGCAGCCGTGGGGCTGGGCCGCAATAATTTTCATCCCCTTTGGGCTGTCGATGAGTCCAAGTGAATGAAGTTCTTCAAATCCTTTGCAAATTGCATTGAGCATCGCGCCGCTGCCAACCGGGATTATCAGGTTGTCCGGGATCTCCCAGCCGAGCTGCTCGGCTACTTCGTATGCAAGCGTCTTGGAGCCTTCCACATAGTAGGGCCTCATGTTGATGTTTACTACTCCAATTCCCTTCGAGTCGCCAATTATCGCCGCAACCCTGTTTGCGTCGTCATATGTCCCTTCGACTGAGACAAACTCTGCGCCATAAGAAAGTGCCTGGGCTATCTTGACGTGCTCCAGATCGGACGGCGCGAAAATGTAGCAGGGGAGGCCAGCCTTTGCGGCGTGGGCCGCTGTTGCAGAAGCCAGGTTTCCTGTCGACGCGCAGCCGACTGCCTTTAATCCCGTTTCCTTGGCCCTTGAAACTGCGACGCCTGCCGGCCTGTCCTTGAATGAAAAAGTTGGATTGACCGAATCATTTTTGACATACAAAGACTTCAAGCCCAGCTTTGGACCCAGCTTGTCAGCATGCTGGAGCGGAGTAAGGCCTGCATTGAGGCTTACGACATTTTTCTTGTCAGCGATAGGCAAGAGCTCAAAATAGCGCCAGTAAGTTTTCTCTCTCAGCTCAAACGTCTTTCTGTCAACCTTGACTTCCTTGTAGAGGACATCAAGCGGGCCAAAACAATCTTCGCACACGTAGCGAAACTGCGGCTCGTACTCTTTTCCGCATTCCCTGCACTTTAATGACCTAATACTGCCCATGACTTTCTACCCCTCGATCACGAAGTATGTGATTAAAACTTCGCTAATCACATTTTAGTATTACTAAATTTTCTTGGGAATATATGTATTGCCACTAAACTTTGTGACCCGCTCAATTCTCGCAGAATCACCTGATTATTAGCGAAATTATACTAGATCAGCCAGCTATTTTAACACGTTGTGGAAGCATGACCTGTTTCCCGTGTGGCAAGCGGGCCTGTCTGAATCAACCATATAGAGTATAGCGTCAGAATCGCAATCGACTAGTATCTCATGGACAGGCTGAACGTTCCCCGATTCCTCACCCTTCATCCACAGCTTGTTCCGGGACGTGCTCCAGAACCAGGCGTTCCCTGTCTTGACAGTGTTGCCAACCGCTTCCCTATTGGCATACGCCATCATGAGGATGTCCTTGGTCTTTCTGTCCTGCACTATGACGGGAAGAAGGCCATTCCTCTTCTCAAAGTCAATGTCCTTGAGAGTCTTTGAGTTCATGCGGGTCACGCGTATTGCGTCAAGGGCTGAAATAAATCTATACAGGTTTGCCAAGATTGCTTTAAACAGGGATCGGCAAGAAAAAGCTACACACTAGAGCTTTTCGACACCCGTGGATACCTAGTCCAATGCATAGACCAAGCAGGTATCAGCTAGCGTCAATTGTTGCTGCAACTGTCCTTGTCAGTTACATGGCAGCGACGGCAGCAATGCAGACGAACCAGATTCCGCAATCACTAGACCTTCCTCCGGTATTGCTTGCAGAAGCAGCGTCAGTGGATTATTTTCTAAAACTCGAGGGCGTTGAAGGTGAATCGACGAGCGAAACTCACAAGGGCCAAATCGAAATCGACTCGTTCTCATGGGGCATGTCAAACTCTGGCTCCATGGCCGCAGGTGGAGGAGGTGGAGCGGGAAAGGTCAGCTTTACATCGCTGCGCTTGACAACTGTCGTTAGCAAGGCATCGCCAATGCTGTTTGAATCTGTTGCAACGGGCAAACATTTTCCATCAGCAACGCTGACGCTTGTTGATTCAGAACAGCGAGAAAGGGAATTCATGAAGGTAACGCTGAGCGATGTTATAATTAGTTCATACCAGACGGCCGGCATCTCCGGCGGAGCTCCAACTGAAAGTTTCAAGCTCAACTTTGCGAAAATAGAATATGAATACACGCCGCAAAGTCCAGACGGAAGCATGGATGCCCCGGTCAAGGCAGGATACGATCTGGCGTTGAACAAAAAGGTCTAACCGGCCGTTCCTTCTTTTTCTTGGCATTGCCGCCTCACAATTTTTGATTACGCGGTTTACAACAGACATATATTCCCCCTGCGCAAAACATGTTGTCAGCGGGGTGGGGAAGCCAGATCCTAACCCTAACGGTGGAGGCTAGGTTATCCCGGCGGGCTCATAACCCGCAGAGCGGTGGTTCAACAGAATTTAGAAAATTCGGAAAGTCCACCCCCCGCTACGTTTTCACAAATTGAAAATTGTTCTTTTCGAGCCCGTACCTCTGAATGGGCTTTGTAAGGTGGCGGTG
>JAKEIF010000035.1 GCA_022545875.1 Nitrososphaera sp. | reverse complement strand
TCTGGAGGCTTCTCTCCTGATCCACCATGCAATCCTTTCTTATTACTTCAAGCATCTCTCAAAGTCGCGTTACTGCAATAAATGACCCGCGAAACTGACCAAGAATATTACTGTGGCTGCGATTTTCGGATCTTCTAGATACGCGGAGTTAATGGCTCGTCTTGACATGCTGCGCTAGTTCTTCGTCGTCCCGGAAGGTCGTTCCGCACAAATCGCATTTGTAGGTCACTTGTTGCTCGGCCTTTGTAGGTACTGGATACACCGGCACGGCGTACCTCGTCGGGATCCATCCAATTGGCGGATACACGCCATAGCTGTAATAGTTGGCATAGTCCTTTGTCAGGTACCGCGAGGGTTCCGGTACCACGTCTTTTTCATATCTCCTCTTTACCTCATCCTCGCTTATCTTGAGCCAGAGAACGTTGCCGTCCCAGCCGTCAATCTTGGCGGCAGGGATGAAGTATCTATGTATGTTGACAAATCCTCTCTTGATTACGACAAACTCCCTGTTTACAGCTTCGATATCGCCAATATCTTGGTCGTCACTTGTGTGGACAGATTCGTTCAAAAGATCTACCCATTTTAGTGCAGAATTATGTGATGCTGTACTCATTGTTCATGACTGTCTAGCAAGATATTTAGGAAAAGACAATAGTTCTTCTAAACGCAGCCTCTTTTTCCGCCAACTGTCGCCTTTTGTCAAAAGTGCGGGTAACTTGGTTATCGGAGCTAAAATGTTTGACTCTTTCTGAGCAGGATATGATGCATCTGGATTGCGCTATCTCTATAAGTTCCACGCGTTCACTGATCATGCTCAAATGATGACCTGTTATCCGTGGGAGCATAATGCGATGAAGAAATCACGACGGTCTGATGAGTTTAGTCAATTAACAAGTCATAGAGTTGCTTCATGATCCTTGCTGTTGCTCCCCAGATCGTGTTTTCCTGGTGCGTAAACTTGAAGGAATCTCTAGCCAGATGGTAGTGTTCCACATCAGGCGCAATAGTCATGAGGGTTTCAATAAGAGGCGCGTCAAGGATTGCTTCCACTTCGCTTGGGGCCAATTTATGTCCGGGCAGCCTTTCCTGAACAGTCAGAAAAGGAACGATAAAGTGGTTTGACGTCATGGTCCGCACTACATTCAGGCTACCAATTATCTGATCTGCTCCAAAGGATACTCCTATTTCCTCTTCGGTCTCCCGCAAGGCGGTCGTTAGCAGGCTGCCATCTTCCTTAACAAACCTGCCTCCAGGAAAAGCAATTTCGCCGCTGTGGATTTTCAATGATGAACTTCTCTTTGTCAGAAAGATGTGGGGAGAGTCGCCGTGGTAATGAATAATGACAAGAACTGCAGACGGAGTTGCAGACGCGGCGTCGGCTGCCGGGTAGGGCGGACCAGTGACCGCAGGACTTAGCAGAGATAATAATTCGTCCCTGAGCAACGTTGAGACCTTTGTCTTGTGCTAAATAAATGCTGTATGCGCGTAACCTTGCACTTAATAATGCCAGTGCATGACTTTTTTCCCAAGCGATGAAGATATCATACGAGCTGAACCCTCCCAAGATAGTAAGAGGAAAGCAGTTCGACGCGGATCACCTGCGCGCAGACATACAAGTCATGGTTGAAAGGGCGTTGCAACTTTCAGATCTGGCTTGGGGACTGCATCTTACCGACTCGGTCCTAGGAGTACCAAGGCTTTCCAGTATCACGGCTGCAGAGCTCATTCAAAAGGCCCTAGGGTCGAAACCGATGATTCTTAGCTGCAGTTTGAGGTCTCGGGACCGAAATTTCACTTCACTATGCCAAGCCGTCTCTGATGCCATCCTCGCGGATATTGACAGCATTTTGATTTTGCTTGGCGACGAACCCGCCAACATGCCCGGGAGCTCGGGCTTGAGGCCAAGTGAAGCGGTGGCCATGCTAAAGAAGGAGCGTTACGACAACAAGATCAAGTTGGACCTATCATTTCCGGCTAGCACCAGGGACTGCTCTCCCAAGGTAATCCAGAAAAAGCTGGATGCAAGGCCGTACTCTTTTGTAACCCAATCCATTTCCTCGCTATCAGATCTGGGTCAGATCGTTGACATGGCCAAACCTCACGGGATAAAGGTTACCGCAGTCATAATGGTGCCTTCAGAAAAGAATCGCCAATCAGCTTCAATAATCGGCTTGGATTGGTCTGACTATGAAAAGAATGTAGCGGATTTTGTGAGGCAGGCTGCGCTGATTGCAGACAGAGTGTTGCTTACCTCGCCTAACAGCTTCAAGTCAGGTCTTGATCTTTTGCGCCAGCTGAAATAGCTAGTCGTTTCTCTTCTCTGAGGTAATTTCTCCCTGCATTGCGTCGACAACCTGTCTATGAAATGAACGCAGGCTGTCGTCTTCGGGAAGTCGGGGCCTCCTATAGTTTATTGAAATCTCTTTCTTTACTCTGCCCGGCCTCTTGCTAAATACTACAACCTTGTCGCCCAAGCATATTGACTCGGTTATGTTGTGAGTGATGAACACTATTGTTTTCTTTGTCTTGGCCCAAATTAGTTGTAGTTCTACCAGCAATAGGTCCCTTGTCTGGCTGTCAAGGGCAGCAAACGGCTCGTCCATCAGCAGGACTTCTGGATCCATGACAAGGGCGCGAGCGATTGCAACTCTCTGCTTCATGCCCCCGGATAGCTGGTAAGTATAAGCATCAGCGAACTTGGTCAGCTGCATCATGTCTAGGTAATGCATCGCCTGCTCGTGGCGCTTTGATTTTTCGACTCCTTTCATCCTAAGGCCAAACTCTACATTGTCTATTACCTTCAGCCACGGAAAGAGGGCGGTTTCCTGAAAAACCATGCACCTGTCTGGTCCCGTCCCATAGACCGGCCTGCCATCTAGAATCACTTCACCTTCGGTCGGCTTGTCCAGGCCAGCGAGTATGTTCAGTAAAGTTGTCTTTCCACACCCGGACGGGCCGACAAAGCAGACAAATTGCCCTTCTTCTATTGCGAGGTTGATACCCTTAATCGCCACCATGCTTTGGTTCTCCTTTCCGTCGCTTCCTACGAACCACTTGCCAATGTTTTTTGCCTCAAGCTTTGCCAAGCCACTCACCTATACCAAATCGCTCGTGTCGCCAAACTGCTTCATTTTGCCCATCCTCCTCCT
>JAKEIF010000034.1 GCA_022545875.1 Nitrososphaera sp. | reverse complement strand
CGAGCTCTGAGCCACTTTGCTGTCTATCTTTTTCATTCTTGATTCAATCACGAGAATTGTCGCTGCAAGTCCTATGAACAGAGCCTCCATCGCTTCAACTGCAATCGCCGTTTCGTTCACTCCGCCTCCTCTGCCCGTAATTGGATTTCCTGGGAACCTGGAAATGACCCATATGAGCAAGAAGGCAATTGTTCCTGCAATTCCTATCGAGTACCACGTTCTGCCCCACTTCCTCGCCATGGGAACAGCCCAGAATACCTGTGCAGCACCTCCGATTGCAAAGAGTATAGTTGCATTTGGGTTAAAGTTCAACATGTTTGGCGCTAGAATTAGGTGCAGAATCCCTGCTATCGCAGTTGCACCGGCAGCCGCGTAGTAAAGCACAGAATATTTTCTTTCCATCTCAGCAACTCCTCCTCTCTTTTAATAACTGCTGCCTCATTTGTTTTTCACCAAAAAAAGACCTAGTAGTCGATGTCTAGCGCGTAGCTAGTGCCTCTTGCGACTTCAAAGCTGTCGACTACCCTGTCTGTACCATCTGGGAACGCGACTACGATTATGTATTCTCCTGGTGGAAGGCTGAGCTCATACTCCCCATTGACTGAAACGAAGGCACTGGCAGCAAAATCGGATCCCTGCTGGACTGCTAGAACGGTTGCTCCGATTGCAGGTAGGCCAGTTGGTCCGGCGATATATCCATGGACAAGTCCCGGCTCAGTTCCCGCCGGTAGCAGCGGGACGCTGTTTGCGTTTGGACTCATTCCTCCGCTGATGATGAATCCCACAAGCGCTACCGCCCCGGCAATCCCAAGTACGGTATATAGTGCCGCCTTGTATCCCCCCTTTTTCACGTCTGGCTTTTGCTCAGGGACGACTTCAATTCGCGCCTGCTTTGTTCCATTCACGGATCTCCGCGCTTCTTCTCGTCTCTCCCGGTGGTCGTGTTCATGCGTGGCCCCATAGCTCCCAAGGCCTCCAGTGAATTCTCCTGTCACTTCAATCACGTCTTCAGAGTCTGATATCTCTTTGAGAACACCCAGAGTAAGCTTTTGATTCGTAACATAGTGAGTGCCATTGTCGTAAATTGCCGGGCTCATACTGGTCTTGCTGATGATGTATTCACGAACTTCCTCGGTGTCAAGACCTTTCTTGGTAAAGACCTCCAGCAGGTACATTGGCACAACGTCCGGGCTTTCCATCTGGCGCAGCAAAAGGTCGTCTATCAGCGCCGGGTCAACCTTGGGCATGTGTTCTTTGTATTTTTTCTGCAGTTCCTCGAACTGCCCCTTTATTTCGACAAGTTCTGTTGTCATAGAGTTACTATGGAGGGCTCTGCTGATATCCTTCCTTGAACAGAAATGATCAATTTGAACAAATTTGTTGACATTTACAATTGCTGCTGAAATCATGCCCTCAATGCTGCCAAGCAAAATCTTAATTATCGCATCCGCTGCTGTTGTGTGTGTATGATGAGAAAGAGCAGGCCGGCCAATCTATTTCCAGTCTTTTCATGGAGCTTGCAAGCGAAACTCGGTTCTCGATCTTGATGTCTCTTGGCAAAAAGTCCGCTAGGCTGAGCTCGCTCTCAAGGGAGCTCAACACTACTGCGCAGGACATTTTCAGAAATTTGAACAGGATGGCAGAAGAGGGACTGGTCAGAAAAACCGACGGAGAATTCTCTATCACTGACTATGGGGCAATGGTCGTAAAGCAGGTCCCATACTTTTCTTTTCTCAGGAAACACCGCAAATTCTTTGAAACGCATAGTCTTGCAGGCAGCGAGATACCCTGCAAATTTCTGCTGCGGGTCGGAGAGCTCGCCGACTGCTCCATAATCAACAGTGTAACCGCGGTATTCCAGCGGCTAAAGAAACTCGAGTCGTGCGCCAATACCTCAATAAAGGTAATGGTGCCGCAGGCTTGGCCTGAAGAAGGAGAGATATTCATCGACCGAGCTTCGCAAGGAGTCCAGGTGCAAACGATTGTCGGTCACAATACCATCATACCAAGAGACGTTATCGAGACAGTAGGCGATACCTTGAACAAGATGGCCAAGGGCGGGTTTTTCACTACGAAAATGGTGGAAAAAGTAGGTCTTGGGATCTACATTTCCGACGATGCGCAGGCTGCGCTAATGTTCCCGCGAGCAGACGGAGAAGTTGACATGACCATGCTGTTCGTCAGCGGCGACAAGGAATTCTGTAGGTGGTGCTCTGACCTGTTTGACTACTTTTGGCAGAGAGCAAAGCGCTTTGACGTAAAAAAGACCAAGGTAGTAGAATAGCTCGCATTCAAGTTTAAATCCACACCTGCCTTACTAGCGGCTAGATGCCCGATCCTGAAGCCAAGCGGCTGCTCTGGTTTCTTTTCGCCGGATCGCGTGGCGGCGAGAACAGGATCAGGATAATTGACCTTTTGAAGGGCCAGCCGTACAACATGAACCAGCTCGCAGAGGCACTCGGCCTTGATTACAAGGCAGTCCAGCACCACGTGGGCGTGCTTGAGAAAAATAACATGGTAACCAAGGCCGGAGAAAAATACGGCGTCCTTTACTTTATCTCAAACTACCTTGAAGCCAACGTTGAAGCATTCAATGAAGTACGCGCCGCCATCGACAAAAAGGTGAAGCTGAGCCGCACTGGAAAAAGGTAAGAGCAGCCAGAGGCCTTTGCGCTAGATTGAGGGAATGGCGATCATGATCAAGGATTTTTCAAAATGTACCCAGTCTCACCATAACCTTCAGTATCGGTTAGCCTTTCCCGATACAAAGTAATATCGGATCGATTGTCAAACTGACACTGCCTTGCGTCTGCAGGATGCGGGCGGCTCTGCCGCCAGAATTCAGAGAATATGAGGTAATTTGGAAAAAAGTAAATAAGCCAAAATCTACTGACGGTTGGTATGGCCTGGCTGATGGACGTCAGTTCTCTAGTTAGCATGGCAAACATGGCGATACTGATAGCCCTGCTAGCTGTATATGCGAGGATCTATACCAAGACCAGGGCCACTTTTACCGTGGGCCTCATGGTTTTTGCAGGTATGCTGATGCTCCACAATGTCTTGGCAGTCTATGGCTATTTTGCGATGGCAAAGCTGTACTCTGACGAGCTCTTGCCATATTTTGCCGGCATACATGTAGCCGAGCTCGCCGGACTCATTGCGCTCCTAAAAGTAACGGTATGGCCTGAAGGCGTAAAGGCCACTCCAAAAGCCGGCAACTGATTTCTTGTTTGCGGTAGCCGTTATTGCACGCAGATAGACCAAGGAAAAGTGGCGGTCAAGAAAAAATTCATTTACATAGAGGTCGTCATCTACCGTTTACATCATGTCTTCATCATCAGCCAGCAAGCAGGCAAATATTCCGCAAAGCCACAAGCCAGCAAGGGCCACTGAAAATGTCCTTGTACTGCAAGGCGGAGGATCCCTTGGAGCGTTTGGGTGCGGAGTCTTTAAGGCACTTCACAATAATCAGATCCCGCTGGACATCGTAGGCGGCACGTCGATCGGCGCAGTCAACGCTGCAATTATCTGCGGAAGCAGGAGCGGAAACCCCGCAGAGGATCTGGAGAATTTCTGGATCGAATTAGCTGAGAGCAGCTACCAGCTTATCCCCGATATTGTCGTTCCGTACTATGATTTTAACAAAGGCAGGTTTGACTCAAGAACACTGCCTCTTGGGACGCTCAATTCCGTGATCATGGGTGTTCCAAAGATGTTTGTGCCCCGCTGGCAAATGCTAAATTCCATGATATTTGGCACCGGCAAGTCTGCCGGAGACTGGATGACTTGGCCCTCTGACTGGACTTATTTCTATGACCACTCCCCGCTGGCCAAGACCCTG
>JAKEIF010000002.1 GCA_022545875.1 Nitrososphaera sp. | reverse complement strand
TTTCTGGGGGAGCTCGCTGTGTCCTACCTGCTGGGCGTTGTACATGTCATAGCCCCACTTTGTAGAATAGATGACTTCACCACGCATACCCTTGAACGCCTGCGCCATCAATTTTTCACTCTTGCCCTTTCCGTACATGTCTGCCGTCTCGTAAAAGTTGATGCCGACATCGTAGGCCTTTTTCAACATTCTGATGGCTTCGTCGTCATCAATTTTCTTGCCCCACCAGTCTAGGCCTATGGTCCATGCTCCAAAGCCTATCTCGCTGACCTTTATGCCGCTTTTTCCCAGTGTCCGGTATTTCATGCTGCTATTGATAGCACCTCTCTAAAATCTCGAGAAATCTTGTCAAATTCGGAATCGCTCAGCACAGGGGTTGCGCCAGAAACATCCTTGTCAAGTGGAACCCAAGACCTGCACCCTGCCCACTCTTGCAGAGTCTGAACTTCTATCGGAGTATCTAGACGGAAAACGCGCAGCAATATCACACTCATTGGCTTGCTTGGATTATAGTCCATTCTCGCATTAACATAGCTTTCGTTCCATACGTGAAATCTTTCCAACTTTTTGAGCAATGCGCGATCAGTAATCTCCCTCACGTCTTTTGCCTCTGCATAACTTGACAGTCTAGTTATGCCGGGCGACTGGTCGTCCATCACTTCAAGGCGATCCGCATAGTCCGGCTGCAAGTGATCCCTTGATTGATGTTCAAAAGTCGGAAACATAAGGAACCTTTCATGTTTTACTTCAAAGCCCTGCCTGTACTCCAGTATGCCGCCCTTGCGCAGCAAAATTACCTGGCGACCCTGTTCAAGAGCCCTGCAGACAACGGCCCATTCCTTGAGCGCCTGCATAATCAGAGACTGTTGACAATGTCTTCAACTCTCTTATAAACGCAGACAATCATGGGAGTGTCCTTCACGATGTATTTGCTGACCCTTGTTTCGCGCAGCTGCATTATCAGCTCTTGGAACATCATTAGATCCGGAGTTTCAAAGGCAAGCATAAAATCCTGGTCATCCAGGCCGAAAGAATATGTCGTGTTCAACCTCACCTGCGGGAACTTTCTGCCGACGGCTATGTGCTCATCCATCATTTTCTTGCGTTCCTCAAAGGGAAGCAGGTACCATTCTCTGGATTTTATGAATGGATACACCACGACGTATTTCATGGGTTCTTCATCTGTCATGAATCCCGGTGTAATCTTTGACGCGTATATTGACGGCCGCGAAGCAGAGAGAAATACGTGGGATGGCGTCAGGTATTTTCCAAGGATTGTGGAGTATATCTTTGAAGCCATGACCTGCGTTTTTTCGACCGTGTCTGACACCATCCAGATTAGCATGTCGGCGTCAGCTCGAAGACCGAGCGTCGAATAAACGCGCACCTTGATCTTTGTATTGGCCACCTCTATCAAGTTCGCAAACTCTTTTGCCGCTTCTTCCTTGCCTATTTCGTTGAGCCAGCGCCACTTTGGGTCAACTTTGAAAAATGCGAAATTGAGGTAGAGGGTAGACCCGGATTCTTTCTTTTCCGGCGCCGGCGGTTCTGACATTCAGCTGAACTCCAGTCGGATCCTATTTTACTTGTCTTCCAGCCCGAGCCAGCCGTAGCCCTTTGTTTCAAGCTCTTCAGAGAGGTCCTTGCCTCCTGACTTGATTACCTTGCCTTTTGCCACGACATGGACATAGTCGAGCTTTTTGAGGTAGCGCAGGATTCTTGCATAGTGGGTTATAACCAAAACGCCCGTACCCAATTCTATGAGCTTGTTAATGGCCTCCGCGACTGCCTTGACGGCGTCAATATCCAGCCCCGAGTCAGGCTCGTCAAGAATTGCAAGGTATGGCTTCAGAACCAGCATCTGCATTACCTCTGATCGCTTTTTCTCTCCGCCGGAAAATCCTTCGTTAAGGTACCGGCTCAAGAACGATTGGTCCAGTCCGACGGCGTCCAGGTTTTTCTTTACATACTCGTAAAATTCTCGGACTGTAAGAAATACCTCTCTTGTGTTATCCTCCGGGAGTGCCTTATTGAGAGTATTGTATGCGTTTCGAAGAAAGTGACTATAGCCCACGCCAGAGATCTCGGTAGGATATTGAAACGCAAGGAAAAGGCCTTTCCTTGCCCTAAGGTCGGTCGATAGCTTGAGAATGCTCTCGCCATTCACCAAAATGTCGCCGGAATTAACTGTGTACTTTGGATGCCCCATTATAGCATTGGCCAAAGTGCTTTTGCCCGAGCCGTTTGGGCCCATGATGGCATGGACCTCGCCCTTGTCAATTTTGAAATTTAGACCTGTGAGAATTTCTTTACCGTCTATACTAACATGGAGGTCCTTTACCTCTAGGAACGTCATATAACGGTGTTTTATTTTTACGCAATATAAGCGTTATAAGCTAACGCTTTTGCCATGCGTGGATTGAATGCGGACCACTGCAATCTTGAATCATATCTCGTGTCACGTAGCCATTTTATACTTCCATCCAAACTGAATGTTGGTGCTCTCCCGAGAAAAAATCAGGCGCATGGTCCGTTCTGCCCTTGGGTTGCCTGACAACATGACTCACAAATATTGGGAACAAGTCGCAAAGGAGAATCCTTACGCTGCGATTTGCACTGGATGGGATGCGGCCAAGTTTGATTCAGAGAGCGATAACCCTGTAATGGGTTCGGAACTGCTGACCAACGAAAAGGTGATCTTGGATGTTGCTTGCGGAATTGGAAGGTTGGCAAAGTTCATTGCTCCTAAAGTAAAGCAATACGTTGGCGTCGATTTTTCAGTTGGAATGATAGAGAAAGCCAAGGAGAGATACAGAGGGTACTCTAATGTCAGTTTTTTTCACAATGATGGCAAGAGTCTTGCTGTCTTGGCAGACAACACCTTTGATGTAGCGCTCTGTTCTCTGGCGTTTCAGCACATGACAAAAAGCATTACAAAGTCCTACGTAGACGAGGTGCACCGTGTTCTAAAGCCCGGAGGCATCTTTGTGACTGATATCCCCCGGATTGAGTATTATAAAGACGATAAATTCGCATTCACAAGAGATGAAACCACTTTTCTGTTCAATCTGTATTCCCGTACTGAATACAGGCCGGAGACGGGTGAAGCATATTATATTATCCAAGCTAAAAAGTGACAGTCCCTGCTTTGAAGCACATGATAGAGTAGCAAGCCTGCTCGTCTCGTTTTAGAATATTAGCTCCAATAGTTATATATCCGCAAGGAAGGAAATTGTCACTAGTTTTAACATATGAGAGCCAGCCTTCCATTCAGAGCATGGTACTATTTCAGAATGGGATATTCTGTGTATCTCAGTTTTATCATGGCCGTCATTAACGTCATGGTTACCGTCTATTATCTTGCCATCAGTAACATACAAGAGCTCAAAACCGTATTTCCAGATTTCACTACCTGGGCCATAACTGTACTCATAATCGGCACGCCGCTTGCCGTATCTGTGGGCTGGGTACACATGAAGAGAAGTCCTGCTTATAGGTCGGAACTGGACGTCTCGGTAGAATCCAACCCCTACTATTACAAGCTGCCACCGGGGTACTGGAAGGAAGCCGTTGTGCCCGTGATGCTCGAGACAATGAAACTCAATATCAAGCTGCTCAACAAGGAAACATTGACAGAGAATGAAATGAAGGATCTAAAAGCGCTTCAGCAAAAGCTCCAGACTCTCATAGACGGCGGCCGAGTAGGCAGCCCGAAAGAAATGCCGCTCTGAATTTTTTCGAAATCAAGTCCAAGCAGGGCCGTTTAGAGTAATAAAACTCAAGACGAATTATTCTTTCCTAGCCAGTCTACCGTGGCTCTCAAACCATCCTCAAGTGTCATCTTTGGCAAATCACCAAAAGCAGAGGACAGTCTTTTTGTGTCGGCCACAAAGTTGCCTATTTCGCCCGGCCTCTCTGGCCTGAAATCTTTCGTTATTTCCTTGCCAAGAATTTTAGACACAGTGTCAACTACCTGGATGATAGTAGAGCCCCTCCCTGTTCCCAGGTTAAATGTAGAGTTATCGGCAACTCCTGTTGAAGATGCCTTTTCAAAAAATGGAACCACATCGCCGATATATACATAATCTCGGACTTGATCGCCTTTTCCAAATACAGTCACGGGCTGGCCGCTAACTGCTCTTTGGTATATCGCCGGAATTAAGCCATTTTTCTGAAACGGTCCGTAAATATTGAAAAAACGGAATATGACATGGGTTATTCCAAACATCTCTGAATATAGCCTTAGGTAATGTTCTGACGCCAGCTTTGAAATGCCATAAGCAGTCTTTGGATTTGTGGGATGGCTCTCTGTCACCGCATAGGTCTGTGGCACGCCAACCATTGAGGAGGCAGAGGTGAAGATGATCTTTTTGATTCCGTTTTTCTTGCAGGCCTCAAGGACATTGAGCAATCCTAGAATGTTGACTCTGGCATTAGTAACGATATCCTCAAGCGAAGAGGTAAGGGCGTGAGCTACGAGATCGATCACGACGTCTGCGTCTTTTACTGTTTCCAGCACATTCGCGCTGTCAGTAATATCGAATTTAGTATAGCTGTCATGCGAGCTCTTTTCGATCAAGTCTGCACATCGGACCTCGTGAGACTCGCCAAGTCCCCTCACCAAGTTCTGTCCCACAAATCCCTCAGAACCGAGTATCAGTAACCTCAACAGCGCGTCAAAAGAAAGAACGTCAATAAATTGATTTTCACTCTTATCCTTATATAAGGTCGCAGGTCGATAGCGGATGATGACGACTACTGCTAACATTGCCAAGACGGTTCCTCTGATGGTGCCCGACGTAGGGGAAGAGGAACTCGGCCTGATAAGGCAGGTCATGTCTACTGGTTTTCTAACCGAGGGTTCGTTTACCAAAGATTTTGAAAACTTGGTCGCGGAATATGTGGGAGCAAAGCACGCCATTGCAATGACTTCCTGTACCACCGCACTCCACACCGTACTGGAATGTATGGGGATCAAGGGACAAGAAGTAATCGTGCCTGACTACACATATCCTGCCACAGCGGAGGCAGTTATACTCGCGGGAGGCAAGCCGGTGTTAGTAGATGTGGATCTAGAAAATATGAACATGACAGCAGAATTGCTTGAACAGGCACATAAGGATTCTATGAGCGTCTTCATTCCGGTCTCATGGGCGGGTGTACCACTTGACCCCAAGATCTACAGCAAGGCGAAGGAACTTGGGCTTACGTGCCTTGAAGACGCCGCATGCAGCCTCGGCGCCAAGATCGGCTCTGATTTTGTGGGCAAGCTGGCCGATCATTCTTGCTTCAGCTTTCATCCTAGAAAGGTGATTACCACAGGCGAAGGCGGGATGATTACAACAGACGATGACGAAATGGCAGAAAAGTTCCATTCGTTCAAGCACTTTGGCATGAAGGGAACCGCGTTCGAGATGATCGGGACAAACTACAAGCTGTCCAACATACTGAGTGCCATGGGAATTGTCCAGATGAAGAAAATTGAGAAAATCGTCAACGACAGGATCGAAAAGGCCAATATCTACCGGGAGCTACTTTCAAAGGTTGCAAACATCCGCCCGGCATACGTTGGCAAAGGAACGAGGCAGACCTTCCAGTCATATACTTGCTACGTCGAGAAAGAAGGTCTCAGGGATAAGTTAAGAGTAAAACTGGGTGAGAATAATATCCAAAGCCAGATCGGGACCTATGCCCTTCACCTAGAGCCTGCGTACAGGAATATTAGGAGGGTAGGCTCACTGCAGAATTCAGAGCTCTTGTACAAAAATGCCCTCACTCTTCCACTACACAAGGACTTGACGATTGAAGACCAGGAGAGAGTCTGCCACATAATTGACGAGACCTTGAATGCCTGAGTTTAGTATACCGCAAAAAACATTGCAGCAGAGCAGATAATCAATATATCACAGAACCGGTTTTGCATAAGGGTGACTATGGACGTAAACGACGGGATCAAAGAACTTGTAATCTCTACCGAACACGACTTTGCAAATTACGAAGTGCTTCTAGCAAAGGCTCCCGAGTCCATGATCTACCATACAAAGAGGTACGTCGACTTTGTCGCGTCTTATCTACAAGCTGAGGCATATTACCTTGCCCTCAAGCAGAAAGACAGGCTAATTGGTGTTCTCCCCATTGTTTTAAAACGGAATAGCAAGTTGGGCAATATAATAAACTCCAATCCGTATTATGGAAGCAATGGTGGCGTTATAGTCCATCCGGACTTGCCGCCTGTACAAAAGAATAAGGTGAAGTTGAGGCTCTTGGATTTTCTTGCAAGCTTTGCCAAAGCGCACGACTGCATTCTCTCAACGATCATCGCATCATCGTTGGACAGGGATCAGATGTTTTACCGGCAGTTCGCTCATTTTGATTTCATGGACCGCAGAGTTGGACAAGTTACGGTTATTCCTTCGACGGGAAAAAACAAGGGAAGCGTTCGTGACAACCTGTTCGAAGACAGGTTCTCTTCAAGTTGCAGAAGAGCCATTCGAAAGGCAGAGAAAACCGGCGTGGCGGTCAAAATAACTGCAAGTAAGGGCGCAGAGCTAGATCAATTCTACGAAATATACAAACAGAATATCGGGTCAAAGGGGGGGATGGTGAAAGACAAGGACTTTTTCGAAAAGGCATTTGACGCCTTCCCTGATAATGCTTGCAATTTGCGATATGCTGAACTAGACGGAGTGTTAGTAGCGGGCATTTTCCAATTTTATTTCAAAAATACGGCAGAATATTTCCAGCCAGCAATACACCATGATCATAGAGAAAGTGGCGCGACGAATCTACTCGTTCTCCATGGAATGGAAAAGGCAGCGGAGGAAGGCTATCTATACTGGAATTTTGGAGGGACATGGGAAAGCCAGGAGGAAGTCTATAGATTCAAGCATAGTTTCGGCGCAGAGGATTTCATTTACTATTATTTCGTTACGGGTTATGGAGATTACTCTCACATAAGGAAGCTCAACCCCGAAGTACTCAAGCGAGAGTACCCCGGTTTCTTCGTACTTCCATACTCTGCATTATTGCCAAGAGATGCCAAGTGATGAGTGGCTCGATGGCGCGCAGTACAAAAGGAATTTAAGCAAACGTAGGATACTAGGACTGGCAATATTGCAAAAGGTAGTCATCTTTGGAACGGGCGTGTTTGCCGAAGTAGCTCATTTCTATCTGACCCATGATAGTGATTACAAAGTGGTTGCTTTTACAGTCGATAGGAAATTCATAAAAAGAAAGCATTTCTTGGACCTGCCGCTGGTGCCTTTCGAATCTGTCCAGAAAACGTACCCGCCCGGTAAATTCAAGATGTTCGTCGCGGTGGGTTACAAGAACCTAAACAAAACCCGGGCAGCAAAATACGCTGAGGCGAAAAGTAAAGGATACAGCTTGATAACATACATTAGTTCCCGATGCGTTCATTGGGGAGACACCAAGATTGGCGACAACTGCTTTATCTTTGAAAATCAGACGATCCAGCCATTTGTCAAGATTGGCAATGACGTAGTTATTTGGAGCGGAAACCATATTGGACACCATTCCACTATAGGTGACCACTGTTTCATATCCTCCCACGTTGTAATATCTGGAAATACAAAGATCGGTTCGTATTGCTTCCTCGGCGTAAACGCAACTCTTCGAGATGGAATAAGCATAGCAGAAAAATGCATAATTGGGGCCGGCGCATTAATCATGAGGGACACCAAGAAAGGAACTGTGTACATTGGCAAAGCTGGTGAATTGTATTCAAACGATAGCTCTAAATTTTAATACGACTGGGTATTCAACTCGACTATCTTTATTGTGGTTTAGACATGGATTGGCTTAGGAAGGGTCTTATAATCAGACCCTCAGGTCATTTTGGCTGGAATATTACTCATGCCCAACTTCCCTTTGCCATTCGTCTTAAAGGAGACATCTACCGAGTTTACTATAGCGGACGAAATAGAGAAAACAAATCTCAAGTAGGCTACGTCGAGATTGATATCAACTACCCGCAGGAAATCTTGTACGTTACAGAAAAACCGGTAGTTGGACTCGGTTCCTTGGGGGCTTTTGATGACAGTGGAATATTCGTACACTGGATCGTTGATAAGGGAAGGAAAAAGTATCTATACTATACCGGGTGGATGGAAGGAAAGAGTGTACCATACTACTCCGCGATCGGTCTCGCAGCAAGTCAGGATGGAGGCAAGACATTTCAAAAGATTTCAGACGCCCCTGTGCTTGGAAGGAATGAGATCGACCCTTATCTGACGCTTTCACCCTGCGTCAAAGTTGAAGACAGGATTTGGAAAATGTGGTATGCTTCTTGCGTTGGGTGGACAATTGAAAATGAAAAACTGAGACCCCGTTATCACATCAGATACGCCGAGTCTAGAGACGGAATAGCCTGGAAGAGAAGTGGTCTTGTCTGCATCGACTTTAAGGACAAGAACGAATGGGCAATTGGTAGACCCTGTGTAAAAAGGGAGGATGGAATATACAAAATGTGGTATTCCTATAGCGTCACAGGTTATAGAATTGGATACGCAGAGTCGCCTGATGGCAAGCGCTGGAAGAGAAAAGACTCAATGGCAAAAATTGAGCCTTCAGCGTCAGGATGGGATTCGACAATCTCGTACCCTTTCATTTTTGATCATAAGGGGACTAGGTATATGCTCTACAACGGGAATAGCTTTGGAAAGGATGGAATAGGGCTTGCCGTGCTGACTAATTGACATATGCGATATTGCAAATAACTTAATATGCAATCTCGCAAGGAGTAGATCAACATCGATACATGATTTCTGAGAGAAAAGATGCCTACAAGGACGGCGTGCTCAAACGCTATAACGAACGGCTCTCACTTTACGGTTACAGCCCAAAAAGTCTAGGATGGATAAAAGGCAGACAAACGGTGAGATTCAAAGTATTGTCTGAGATAGGTGAGATTGACAAGACTAGGGTACTCGATATCGGCTGTGGCTTTGGAGACCTTTATCACTTTTTTGGAAAACTTGGAAAGAACGTTGATTATACGGGTTATGACATCAACCCGAACTTTATCGAGATCGCCAAGAAGCATTATCCTGACGCCAATTTTGTGGTTGGCAACATTCTTGAAGAGAAGATCAGGGGCACCTACGATTGGGTCCTTGCTTCTGGCGTATTCGAATTCAAGTATCCTGATATGATTGGGTTCGTGAAGAAATTCCTAACCACGATGCTTGGTGTGGCAACAAAAGGCATTGCGGCAGATTTTATGACGAGTTATGTTGACTATAGAGGGGGCAAAGAAGGATTTTACGCGAGTCCGGAGCAGATCTTTAGGCTCGGCAAAGGCATGTCCAAAAGAGTCGCGCTTCGGCACGATTACATGCCCTACGAGTTTTGCATTTATATCTACAAGGACGCGGAGATAAACAAGCGGAATGTATTTGCCAGCTTTGATAAGCAAATAAAACAAAAATTCGGTACGGATGAATTTTTCTCTGTAAGAAAATAGCAATGCTGCCTCTGACAATTGGGCGCTTCACGCTTTGATTGCCGTTCACTTGCCCTGCCGAGATTTACACTTGATTAATGAGCACAGGAGAGATACTTTTTGACAGAATGACCCATTCATGCGCTAGCTGAATTACTTTCATACTCAATTTCTATGCTGCACACCATAGATCCTTTGCATGTCATTTTCAGTGGGAAGTTGCTTCCAAACGAGTTCTGAGCTTGGGGCGACCGGATAACCCTGAGCAATGAAGGAAGAATCAGAGTAATCTGTGTATCTTAGTTGCACTGATATCCTTGGAGACCGCGTGATATTCGTGCCACTTCGATGGACTAGCATTTGTGAAAAAATTACACATTCGCCGAGCTCAAGTTCGACCGGATGATGATCCATTTTTTCTATCCTTGGATCGGTTATAGAGAATCGTCGGGGTTCTTTGAGTTCCTCGGTTTCTAACAGGCCCATAAGATGTGATTTGGGAATAATATCGATGGTTCCATTATCGACATTTACTTTTTGCAGAGGAATCCAAATAGTTGCAGCATTAAAGCTGCACTGGCCGTACCTCCAATCTTGGTGCCAAGGTTGCCTATACCGCTGATCATTTGGCATATCAGTACGCACTTCTGGCCGTGTGGCAACCATTGGCTTTGCCAAATCTATCTTTCTCAACGCTTCGGC
>JAKEIF010000033.1 GCA_022545875.1 Nitrososphaera sp. | reverse complement strand
TGAATTGTTCATTCTTGGTGGGATCCAGCCTTTCACCAATGGTAGTAAATCCCGCGCCTACTACTTGGTTCTGCTCATTGTAAAAGGCGGCAGCGATTTCAATGCCGGCGGTATGTTCCTTAGCCAGGTTTGTAACAATACCTTCGATACCATAATACCCACACGGGTCAAGTGTTATGTCCCGAATGTCCATCCTCATCAGAGTTTCTTTGGATTCTGCGGCCGTTTCCCAAGTCCTAGATATCTTGTAATACGAAAAATCCATCAGCCTATATGCCGCATCTCCCTGTGCAGCAATGTCAAATGCGGATTTTTCGCCCGGCCGAAGATGGCTGAAAAACGGCCCGCTAATAATGCTCCCTGTCAGGTTGCCCTGATTATTATAAAAAGTGACGTTCAGCCTTATGTCTTGTACGGGGGTTTGAAGATTGTTCGTCAGCTCGCCAAATACATGGAATGTCTCAAACTCGCTGTCATACCTTGTCGATATGCTCTTTATTGATAGCGCATTTTCATTGGTTGTCTCGGTCGAAGCGTACGACGCATGCCACGGCCAGGATCCAGGCGGCATGGATCCGAGAGTAAGGATGCAGATTAGAACTAACGGTATCAATGCTCTGCTGACCATGGTTAGGAATGCAGTGATTAGACTCTCACCAAATCTTAAACTGATCGTAACAAGGGGAGCACTAATACATGCAGGGCGGTCGATTTGTGAAGAAAAACGAAAATGTGGTACTTGCGACGCAGTTGCCACATCTTTCTGTGGGTTTCGTAACTTTGTCGTTACTGATTATTGTGTTGGTTGTGAAACGATTTCCGCTGTAGCGAACCTTGCGCCGACGTTTGTGACCTTTACCTTCGTGTTCTGGCCTACTTTGCCGTCCTTGACAAAGATTACGAATCCTTGAACTCTGGCAATTCCGTCACCCTTTCGGCTCGTCTCTGTGATTTGTACGTCGTATTCTTTACCTGTTTCAACAGGTTTTGGACCAAAGTTTCCGCCACCGAAGCGGTTGCCTCCTCCAAATCTACTTCCTCCGTATGACATGTACTGTAAGCCGTAAACCCAATTGTTGTAATATAAATGCTAGTGGGTTTTAGACACTACGTATTGAGTGGGCCTAATCGCCGCGTAATGGCCCTCGACTTCCTCAAGCCGGATGAGGGCGCCTTCGTTTTTCCTGACTTTGGCATAGCCTGAGCTGCGCCTCACATTCTGAAGAAACACCAATACCTGATCTTCTGTTACTCCATGCTTCATGTCATAATCGATCTGTCTGCAGACGTTTGCAAAACTGCCATACTTTTTGTGCTGCTTTTTCTCCCATGAGGTGGCATCATGTGACAGCCCGCCAACATATTTGATGATTGTCTTTTCCATATGTTCAACATGCCATTGCTTCATTGGAAAATTATTTTGGAGCAAAAATAATCAGCAGTTATACAAGGGCGAGATATAATAATCTACTCTGTTTGCGCGATCAGATCCAGGATCGCAATTGTTATCCGGCAGATTTTAGCGCCGCCTTTGACGCGAAATGTAATCAAAGAAATCGAAAATGATCTTGTCTTTGGCAAAGAACGGAAAAAATTGAACGCGCGGTTGGATTGATCGATCTGGATCGAACCCAATGCTTTAGCTATTGTTATATACAAGCCTTCTTAATCTAAGCTTCGTGGCAGCAAAGAAGAAAGCCAAAAGCAAGAAGAAACCAGCAAAGAAGTAAGATGCTGCAGTAAGGTAGGGCAGCAAATCTACTTCGATGCTTTATTTTCTTTTTCTCTCATCCGTTTTGAAGAATCCGCGAATCGCGATTCAATGCTTCCCGAACGCGGGAATGTTACTTGCAGAAAGGAACTGGACCTCTTTTGGGCAACTCTGGAGGCAATCAAACCAGGTCTGCTACTTTAGAGGCTCTCTCTGGAGAAACGTGCAAGCTGTCGGTATGGCAACAGACAAGTGCTTAACTAATTTTCCGGCGTTCTCAATCTCCATTGAAGACTCTCGGAAGGGACGGAAAACGAAATAGTCGTGTGCATGAAATTCTGGGAGTAGTCTTGGGAGTAATCCTCGTTGCGTCAATTACTCCATCGCTATTCACAACTAATGTTGCATACGCTATTGAAACGGTCCGGACATTTGATGGCAGTGATTATCTTGACGTGCCATCATCGTCTAGCTTGCAGTTACCACAGTTTGTAGCAGAAGTGAAATTCAGGATTAACGAGCTGCCATCGGAAAGGGGATACATGGTCTCAAAGGGTGCAAATGGCGATGCCGAAAACCTTGATCACAACTATGCCCTCTATGTGACAAAGCTGGGCAAATTGGGTGGAGGCTTTAAGGCGTCAGACGGCACTTATCATTACGTTTACAGCGAAAACCCCGTCTCTCTTTCCACATGGCATGTCGCAAAGCTGGTCTACGACGGCACTGAACTAAAGATCAAGGTCAATGACAATACCGTGGGTAGCCTTGTCGTAAACAAGAATCCTGATTCAGACGATACCGGCCCTATGAGGATAGGAGCAAACGCCAATGATGACGAAAGATTCTTTGACGGAGACATGGATTACGTAAAGATTCTCGATAGATCCACTTTCAAGAAAGTGTACTTTAACGACTTTGGAGGATCTACTCCAGACCCGACACCTGATCCAGAACCGGAGCCGACTCCTGATCCGGAGCCAGAGCCAGAGCCTGAACCGGAGCCAGAACCTACGCCAGATCCAACACCAACCCCAAGCGGAACAGACTGCTCTGACATTCCAGTAAAGAACTTTAGAGGTGTAGTCTTTAACGATGGAACTCTAGGCAAGAATGAAGACGAGGGCGGTGCAACTGTGCTTACAGAGTATGTTACTCAGAGCATGAAGTACATCAAGGCCAACGGCTTTACTGCAGTACGTGTTCCATTCTACTGGGAAGCATACGTCGCCAATCCAACCACATTCATGGCAGAGTTAGACTTGATTGCAAAGACAGCGCAGCAGAATAACCTTTGCATATTCCTGGACAACCACCACTTTTACACAACCAGCTACTGGAACCTCCAAGTAGAAGGCAAGTCTGACGGCAGGGGATTCCCATCATTTGTGGTAAAGAACTTCCCGGCAAAGAACAACGATTACATACAGAGTGCAGGCCCCTTCTGGAATGCTTTCCTTAGCAACTCCATCTCTGTCAATGGAAGAAGCGTCTGGGACGTGCAGGCGGACTTTTTCAAGTTGGTGATCAACAAGGTGGACCACTATGAGAGCGTCGCAGGCTATGAAATCCTGAATGAACCGCACCTGTTTGACAAGACTCACTACGACAAGCTTGGCAACTACAACACCTACATGGCAAAAGAGATCAGGGAAGTGACTGACAAGAAAATCTTCTTTGACAGGGAAACCACAAGAGGCTTTGCAAGGGAACCAAGTCTAGAGCCGAAAATAGTCCCAAGAGGCGTAACGGGACTCGTTTACGCACCACACATGTATACAATCCCATATCCTGGAACTCAGGCTGAAAAGCAGATCAAGAACTTCAAGACATGGTCACAGAACTGGGGCACTGAAGTACTTCTAGGCGAGATGGGCGCAGACACCCAGAAGGATGCAGAGCAATACCTAAGCGTATTGAAGGCATATGGCTTTGGATGGACGGCTCACTCGTGGAAGAAGTCTGGCAGCGGCGGATTAGGACATTCGCTCTATGAGAGCGACACGGTGGCAGCTACTGAAGCGCTGAAAATAATGAGGGCTGCAATGAACGTGGTTTACTGACCAGAAGACCAGGGCTTTTTTTGGCCCACTCTAACTTTCTTTTTGTTTTAGCT
>JAKEIF010000032.1 GCA_022545875.1 Nitrososphaera sp. | reverse complement strand
GATGGACAAGGTAGAAGTCGCTGTAAACGTAAATACAAAAGAAGATCTGGAGCTGGCAGAAAAATTACTGGTCCAGCGCGCTTAGGATCTTGCCCAGAATCAATGCCTTGCTTCCTGACTTTTGGGCCAGCATCTCGCCGCATGACTTGCAGACAATGTCTGCAGTAGTATGCGAGAACACAACCGCCTTTTCGCCGCATTTCGGGCACTGGACTGACAGAAATGTACTTCTCGGCTTTGGTATCATTATGCTTTGTCGTTTCATTTCTATCAAATCTCCAGCTTGCGGATCCTCTGACCCTGCTTCATAGTCTTGTACTGGCAGGTTTTACATGTATAGCGTAATGTCATTTTCTTTGTGGTCTTTGCAGTCCTCTTGAGCTCGGGGAATTTCTGCCCGCCGTAGCCCTTCTTGTCTTCGGCGTGCCTCCGCGCGCCCTCTGCCACAACTCTGTCCTTGCCCTTCTTGTAAAGTCCAACGGACTGGACGGTGTGAGTCTTGCACCGAGGACAGAACTTGCGCATCTCCTTCTGCATCTTCATATACCAACTCGATTCTTGCCAAGCCTTATTTAATGTATATCGGGGTAGCCCGGAAGCTGCCAGGTAGTAAATCTAATATACTACTATCTAGACCTATCAGACAGTATGCCGTTCGAATTCCTGTTAAGGCAAAGCATAGACCCAGCTGCATTTCCCGTGTGGATTCCGCTGGCGTTTGGTCTGGCCGTCGGTCTGGCTTATGTAATTGCTTCGGCAGCAAGGCGCAGTAGATAAGGGCGCGCCAAGCTTTTCTTTTTCTCATTCATCTTTATAGCCATCTACCTGCCTTAACAATGCCATGGGCTTCTTGCGTCATGAAAGAAACGAATGCGAAGATTGCCATGAAAAGTTTGGGAGCTATGACGAGCTCGTCAGGCACTCTCGGGACAACCACAAGCGGCACATTGTAAAATGCAGCTCGTGTGGCAAACAATTTCTTCATGAAAAAGACAGGCTGCACCACGTTCGAGAGGAGAATGAAAAGAAAGTAGACTCTCGAAGGCACAAATTTTAATTTCCATTAGATTTGGATAAGTGGCATGGACTTTCCAGTAAAGATAGGGGCTGCCAAAGAGCGCTCGATCACCGTCAGCGTCAACCAGACGACCAGCTTTCTCTGGGAAGGGGAAAATGTCCTTTCAACTCCTTCCATGATTGCAGAGATGGAGGAGACTTGCAGGCTGCTACTAAAAGAACAGGTAATCCCAGATCAGCAGTGGGATTCGGTTGGCACCATAGTGGATGTCAAGCACCTTGCGGCGACTCCGGTTGGCGCACAAGTCTCGCTAAAGGCCAAAGTAACGTCCTTTGAGGGACGCCGGGTGATGTTCGAGGTGCAGGCCTTTGACAAGCTTGAAAAGATAGGCGAAGGGAGGCATGAGAGGTTCATGATTAACGTCCCCCGCTTTAGGGCCAATTTCGACGAGAAAGTCAGGAAGCTTGAGGGCGGACCGGCGCAATAATCTATAAAAGACGGTGGGGGATTGTGTATTTATTCTATAGGTGAGTTGGTGTGTCTATTCAAACAACCGCTGGCGGAATGCCAGTCATAGTATTAAGGGAAGGAACAAAGGAGACAAAAGGCAGAGACGCTCAGAAGAACAATATCACAGCGGCAAAACTGATCTCAGAAATCGTAAAGACAAGCTTGGGGCCAAGGGGAATGGACAAGATGCTTGTCGATTCTCTTGGAGACGTAACAATAACAAACGATGGAGCCACAATACTGAAGGAAATTGACGTGCAGCACCCCGCAGCAAAGATGATGGTCGAAGTAGCCAAGTCCGTTGATTCAGAGGTGGGAGACGGGACGACCACATCCGTCGTGTTTGCAGGGGCCTTGCTGGAAAAGGCTGAAGAGCTGATCAACAAGGATGTGCACCCGTCAGTGGTAGTTGACGGCTACAACGCTGCGGCCGATCAGGCGCTGAAGCTTCTCGAAAAGATAGCAATCAAAGTTGACGTTAGCGACAAGGACCTGCTGTTAAAGATTACAAGGACGAGCATGGATTCGAAATTGGTTTCAGACGACAGCCCGGTTCTCGCCCAGATAGTAGTCGAGGCAACTAGACAGGTCGCCGAAAAGACAGATAGCGGCTCTAAAGTCGATCTCGATGACATCAAGGTGGAAAAGAAGGCTGGAGGCTCGATGCGAGATACGAAGCTGATAAAGGGCATTGTCCTTGACAAGGAAGTCGTGCACGCCGGGATGCCAAAGCGAGTAGAGAGTGCCAAGATAGCGCTGGTCAATTCTGCGCTTGAAATTGAAAAGACAGAGATGAGCGCAGAGATTCGCATTTCAGATCCACAGCAAATGCAAATGTTCTTGGAAGAAGAGAACAGGATGCTAAAATCGATGGTCGAGAAAATAAAGGCCGCAAACGCAAATGTTGTCCTCTGCCAGAAAGGCATTGACGACATTGCGCAGCACTATTTGGCAAAGGCTGGAATCCTTACCGTAAGGAGAGTCAAGGAGTCAGACATGACCAAGATGGCCAGGGCGACAGGGGCCAGAATAGTCAACAACCTAGACGACCTGACTGCAAAAGACCTTGGGGCTGCTGAGCTAGTCGAAGAACGCAAGGTAGAGACAGACAAGTGGGTATTCATTGAAGGGTGCAAGAATCCAAAGGCAGTCACCATCCTTATCCGCGGCGGTTCGCAAAGAGTGGTAGACGAGGCGGACAGGTCACTTCACGATGCATTGATGGTAATGAAGGATGTCCTCGAGCACCCGGCCATAGTTGCCGGCGGAGGGGCTCCGGAAGCGTACATCGCCAACGAGCTGAGGCAGTGGGCAAGCAGCCAGGAAGGACGCGCCCAGCTGGCGGTGCAGAAATTTGCAGATGCGCTGGATCAGATACCACTCAACCTGGCAGAAAATGCGGGAATGGATCCAATCGACACAATGACAGAGCTTCGCTCAAAGCAGACCAAGGGCGCCAAGTGGACCGGCGTTGACGCAAGGAACACCACGGTAACTGACATGTTCAAGCAAAACGTCTTGGAGCCACTTGTAGTAAAGCAGCAGATAATCAAGTCTGCCACAGAAGTCGTGTCGATGCTGCTCAGGATCGACGATGTCATCGCCTCAAGCAAGTCCAAGGGCCCAGCTGGTCCTCCAGGCGGGATGGGAGGTATGGGTGGCATGGGCGGAATGGGCGGCGGCATGGACATGGAGTAGAAATACTCCTTTCCTTTTTTTACAAACGCAAATACCCTTATACATCCGAGCCTTTCGAAAATTTTGTGGGCATCATCGAAAAGCTCAAGCAACTAAATATCGTCGGCTCGATTGCAGTCATGCCGGACTTTTTCGTGGACCGCATCGTCCGCCTCGAGTCCAAGGAAAAGCTTTTCGATTCGCTGACAGAGAAAGCGGAGAGGGGAGGCGGAAGCATTCGAGGCGTGCCTATGGCAGACGTCAAGGGCGGCAACGCGGTCAACGTTGCTTACTGCCTGGCGAAATTAGGCGTAAAGGTTACATTGTTTACGGTTGCCGACGAGGTAGGCAGCCATATGATACGGCACGCCTTTTCGCAGTTCGGCGACAAGGCTAGCCTTAGAATAAGTCCTGGCAGGAGCGGGCTTACCACTGCCTTTGAATTCCCGCATGGCGAAACTAGGGTGAACGTAATGGTGAGCGACATCGGAGACAACGCAGACTTTGGCCCCGGGAGGATAAATTCGCAAGAGGACGCGGCTATCCTGAAAAATGCAGACGGAGTAATGATAACCAACTGGGCAAGCAACTCGCAAGGAACCGACCTGGCGGATTTTGCGTTCGGTAGTTCTCCAAGCGCTTTCCACCTTATTGACCCTGCAGACATTGAAACAAGGAAACTAGAGTTTGCAGGCGCGCTTTCCAAGCTCGCCAGCGTCACCGATTCCCTCAGCATAAACGAAAATGAATGCAACTCGCTTGCCGAGGCAATAAAAATAGATAGGCCGCTTGGTCCAGCTTTTGACCATCAAGATGTCAAGGCAGCGGCAAAGACTCTATCCGAGAAAGTAGGAATCAGCATAGACCTTCACACAAAGATAGGATCAGCTTGGTCCAACGGCAGAGAGGGCGTGTTTATCCACGCGATAAAGGTCGAGGCAAAAACGCTGACAGGCGCAGGAGACTCCTGGGACGCGGCGGTTATGCTAGGGTATCTTGCAGGCCTTGAGCCCCAGGAGAGGTTGCTTTTTGCAAACTGCTGTGCATCACTTTACGTTCGTGACGAGAATGCTGAGCCACCTGCCATGAACAAAGTCTTTGAGATTATTGAAAGGGTTCAGTAGACCCTGGGCAAAAACGACAGGTAGTAATTTTAAGGCTTGAGCAGCTGGATTAATCATGATTGAATCCAATGATGCCATCAGGGTGCTTGATACCGTGGCAAAAAACCTGATGGGCGTCGCGAAAAATGAGTCTAATTTCGAACGACTGCCTGACAGCTTCTGGGGGTATTTTGCGCGAGGTCATGACAGCAAGGGCAAGTTTGCAGTTATCGTCACCTATTCTGAGAAAGGCGATGACGTGGATTCGCTCCTGCAATCGTACGAGCAGTGGGTCGCCAAGAATAAGGTCAAGTGATCTGTTCTAACACCCATTGGCGAAACTTTTCTATCGCGAAGTCCTCTGATTGTTTTACGAAAACCGGATCTTTGACCCTCCACTGGTCTTGCGGGATGCCGTCAAAGAACTCCTGCATGCACAGTGTAAACCTGAAGCGGAGGTTGCGAGGATTCTCCACCAGGCCGTATCTTCCGACTATCTCGGATATTTTTCCAAAAGCAAGATCGTAATCACGCTTGAATGGCTCTACTTCGAATGTGTCTTTCAGTATCAGAGTGATTGAATCGAGATCGCCTTGCAGCGTGATCATGATGGGGGCTGTTTCATTGCCGTAAGCTTTTTGAGATATAGCGTCTCAATGCTGCCATCAAGGTCAAATCCGTATTTTGATGCCAGATAGTATAGCAGAGCTGCTGACTCGGTTATCTCCATTTTCGCATGTTCCGTGTTATTCTTTTCCATCGCAAAGGCTATCTCGCCTATTTCCCTTACGAGGTGGATAAATGCAGCGGATTTATCGTCGCCAAATTTCTTGATATAGTATTCGACCGCAGTGTTGCTCATTGGGAACCTACCGTTAAACTTGGTATAAAAGTCCAGCGCGATAGGCTCCAATCACAATCAACAATCAAGTGGAGTCTGATACTCTTGACTACCTATTACCTTCCTGGAATGCGTTCAGTGCCCTTCCGTGATCATATAAACCGAATCTGCTGTACCAAAGAAGGGCCCCGGCGAACGCCAGGTTTCCGGCGTTGTAGAGCGGAAATGTTATCACTCCAAGATCTGCGACCTGGAGCAGCGACATATTTGAGAAGGCAATGTCTCCAGCTGCAATCATGATTAGCCCAATGGACGTGAAAAGCCATGGCGTATAGGTAAGAAGCCCGTGGCGCAGCGTAAGAAGCAAAAGTACTGACGGGGCTATAAGTACGGCATCGCCTATCGGGTAAAGCAGCCTTATCAGCAGCAGAGGCTCGTTTTCGACTGCGTTTCCCAGTGAAGTGAGGATCGATAGAGTGGTTATCGCCATCAACAATGCGACGCCGGCCAGGACGATTAGCATGTGGTTTCTCTTTACGGCATATCCAAAGAACCTGTACGTCTTGAAGACATAGTAGCCAAAGAACGCATAGAGAGCCAGCCAAGGGCCTTCCGCTACCGAGATGGTTGAGATGGATGATCCCGCCATCATACTCTCATAGGTATAGATAAGCTCGCCCGCAAACCAACAAGCAAGTCCAATCATTAGGGCGAGGTAAGTCTTGCCATAGAGCCCGCTTGTCTTTTGCCGGATTACGACAGCGCCGGCTGCCGCCGTTGCGATGCCTGCCGTGACTGTAATCGACAGGGGGCTGTTCAGCAGGTTATCTGTAGGATAAATCAATATCAGGATGGTGATTAGTGCATATGCCGACGCTATCGCAGCGCCTATGGCTCTGCGCATGGCACGGGAGCTGAGGATAGATGGCCTAGATACTTCCACCGGTCTCACGCAATAGTTTGTTCTCGGTTGCCTTTGAACGCGAGCCACCTTCTTATCTTCTCAACGGGATCAGAAATCCGGCTCTCGTCAAAGCCCACAAGCATTTTCGAATCGAGTCTATGCCAGGCAAGATCCATTATGGCATTTGAGCCGATGCCAAATAGCTCGATCAATACCTGATCGACAGCCTTGAAATCAACTGCCGGAGGTCTGAATACTAGACCCCTTGATTCGATTGTGGAAACAACTAGGTTGCGGGTGGGAACTCCGAGCGCCCAGAGCGCCGAATCCAAGGATTCGTAAAGATCGCTATCAGAATGCAATGAAGAGTTTTTCTGTTCATTGATAATTTAATGACGTGTAAGTAATGCCGGTTACACCCAGCTTACAAATATCTCGCAAGGCGTGCCCAAGTTTGGAGACGTTGTTTCCGTCAGGACCATGTTCCATTCTCCGGCTTGATGATGTGGGCATTGTCCGTATTTGGAGAGGTCAAAATGCTCAATCTAGCTTGCAATTGCATTTTGTACCAAAAGAACCAGAAAGCAATTTCTGCGGCAAATCGATAATAACGTGGCTAAAACAAAAAGAAAGTAAGAGTGGGCAAAAAAAAAGCCCGGGTCCTTGGTCAGTAAACCGCGTTCATTGCGGCTCTCATTATTTTCAGCGCTTCAGTAGCTGGCGCCGTATCGCTCTCGTATAGCGAATGTCCCAATCCGCCGCTGCCAGACTTCTTCCACGAGTGAGCTGTCCACCCAAAGCCATATGCCTTCAGTACGCTCAGGTATTGCTCTGCGTCCTTCTGGGTGTCTGCACCCATCTCGCCTAGAAGTACTT
>JAKEIF010000031.1 GCA_022545875.1 Nitrososphaera sp. | reverse complement strand
CCCAACGCCAAATCCATTCTTGACGTCAAGTGGGATGACATTAAGACCCATGTTCTCGGGGAACTGATCTGCCATGTGCTCCGGTCTTGCAAAATAAGTAAACACCTCAGTGACGGGAGCGTTAATTTCCATGCTCTTCTGAATAACCGTCATCGGCAATCTGAAACCGGAGAACTGAATTTAAAGGTTTGGAGCATTGAAATATTCCTTCTGGCAAGCACGTAAAGTCCGCATTTTGAGATTGCCTGCCGTCATATCCATCGTATCTTTCTGAAATAAAGCAGCATGAAAAGCGCAATGCTGCCCGAGGCCAAGGCAGCTACAACGAACGTCCCGTATCCTCCAAGGAAAGCCGGGTCAAATACAGGGAGCTCGACATTCATGCCGTAGAACGAGCTGATTATGGATGCGGGCATTGAAAGGGTGAATATGATGGTCAGGACTGCAAGGATCTTGTTCGACTTGTCAGTCGCGTGCATGTTGTCCGTGTCTTTGTAAATTTCTATGGTCTCCTTCGACTCGTCAATTGTGTCGATTGCCTTGTCGATGTGGTCCCTTACGTCGTCGAAATAGTCCGCAAGGTTTTCCTCTGAAAATCTCTGGATGTCCCTTGAAGTAATCTCTGCCAGGGTCCTGCGCAGTGGGATGGTTATCCTCCGGAGCGAGGTTATCTGCCGGCGGATATACGAGATCTCTTTTGCCGCATTTGACTTTTCGTCAAAAACCACGTCCTCAATGTCGTCAATGTTTCCGACCACTTTTCTCACTACGTTCAGAAGATCGTCTGTCATGGCATCGACTATGCTATGAAACAAGTAGCTTGCAGACTTGCCCATGAGCTCCTGCCGGGCCTTTTCGCTCTGCCTGCACTGCTCAAACAAGTCAACCAAGGGCTTCAGGTCCTCCTGGTGAACCGTGACAAGATACCCGGATCCCATAAAGGCGGCAAGCTGCGTGGACTTTGGAATGCTTTCGCGCTCTGCTATCGCGAAATGCAGAATCACAAAAATGTGGCTCTCGTACCGGTCTATCTTTGGGATCTGGATCTTTGAAAGACAGTCCTCAAGGTTCAGCTCGTGGAAGCCGTACCTCTGCCCCAGCTCCTTCATGTCGGCCCTGCTGGGCTTGCCTACGTCTACCCAAGTGAATCCGTCATTTTTTATTTCCTGCAGGACCAGCCGCCAACACCTTGCTAGTCCTGCAGATTACGGCAATATGTAGCCTCGTGTCAATTCATTCTGCCAATTTTTCAAAATGCTTTTGATTATTCGCAAAGCCCTATGAGTAACTACTATATGCGTTGCGTGATCAAATGCTTCATGCAAGAGAGTTCAAAGTGCGAATCATTCGGAGACGAATCCTGCGACTGCGGCTATTGCTGCATTGACGGCTAGCCGACAGTAATGCATTTTACAAAATGTCATCCGACCAAGGGCCTCCGCGCTGCATAAAATGCACGAGGGAGGCTGAAATTTATCAGACAGACGGGGATTTTTGCCTGGAATGCTGGCAGAACTGGACGCATACGTCATGACCGGCCGGACAAAAGGCCGGCTTAGGCCAGCGGGTTAGAGTTCACGATTTCGTCAAGGCAGGATATTACGTCCTGCTTGCTGACCTGGATTGGGTTATTGTCAAGGTGACCGCGGTCCGGCATAATGACGTCTGCTGCCCCGTCAAGCGGCTGCTTTAGCTTTAGTGGCTCAAACTTTAGTTTCTGGGCTATCTCTTTGAACCGCTTGTAGTATGGAGATTTGTTGAACTTGTGGGCGACTGTCGTGCAGGAAGATAGCGCATAGCCATGCGGCACTCCTTCGTTTGAGAATACGTACGACAGCGCGTGGCCAAGCGTCGTAGACGAGTTGCCAAAGCCGATCCCTGAGAGCATGGCTCCGTACGGAAGCAGGTGCTGCTTGTCGTTCATTATCGCGTCATACAGGATGTCAAAGGCTTCCTTGCAAAAGAACTGCGTGAAGGGGTTTCCGAGCTTGCTGTCATAACCTTCAGACGCCTGGGCTGCAGCGTCGCAGGCGGAATTTCTCATGATGTTAAACGGAGTCCCGGGTAAAAAGTACGGGTCAACTATTGCGGAATCTGCAAGGAACGCTTCGTCCTGCAGGAGCTTTTTCTTGTGGTCAAAGCTAATGACAGCGTAGGTAGTCATTTCAGCCCCCGTGCCAAAAGTGGTAGGTATCAGAATCTTTGGAATGCCTGTCATCTTGCCAAGGTACTTGCAGATGTCCATCGAGCTTCCGCCCCCAAGGCCGATGTAACACGATACGTTCTTGCCTTCGTACTGCTTCTTTATCGCCTCGATTGTCTCGATGGCAGGGTCTGGCGTGGCCTTGTCATACAGCTCGTAGTTCTTGATGCCCATGTAGTCGAGCCACTTGTTGTAAATGTCAGGAGTGGTAGTTGTTATAACAAGCGCGTTTTCAGGATACTGGAATTCCTTTGCGGCGTTTTCGCCGTACATTATCTTTCTGGGCATCATTACTTTCCAAGCCATGCCCTAGTCTGAGGCTCCGAGGTGTTTTATGTCTTACTAGATATGCTCGCGGAGCTGCTTTATCATCTGGTGTTTTTCCAGCCTCATCAGGTACACGATGCCGATTACCACAAAGACTTCGACTGCCTTTGCAAGTATGCCGGCCACGTCGACATCTTCCGGCCTGTCGTTTGGAGAAAGCGGAGGAGGGAGCGTGACGGCGTAGATGTAGAGTCCGATGAGGACAGCTGTACCAAAGAGTCCAAAGAGGTTGACGGCGACTGTCTTTCTATAATGGTCCTGGGGCCTGTCCCGTCCGCTCGTTGAAGATACCAGCGTGAGCATTGTGTATAGTACTCCGTAAGTGACCTGCATGCCGCCGGCGACAATGAGAAAGATGCTGTACTCCAGCCTTAGCGATGCGTGGCCAGAGTAGACCGCGAAATGCACAAGACCACCGGCGATCGCGGCAAATGTTACAATATAGCGCACCGTGTCGCCGGGTCCAGAAACATACTTGCCGCTCTTTTTCTTGCTCCAGTATGTCAGGCCGAGCACGCCGCCAAAGAGCGCCAGCGGTACAAAGACTGCGCCTGCAATGGTTGAAACAAATATCGTCCCAAAGTCTTCAGAGATAGCGACATTGAAGACGAGGCGCTCGCATTCACAGCCAGCTCTGCCGGCTAGAGTGCTTCGCGGAGGGTCGATCGAGTTTGAATTTACCTCGCCGGTCGCGATGCTGAGGACTACCTGGTAGCTGCCCTCAAATGGAAAAGTGTAAAAAAGTTCAAAGTCGCCAACATCCTGTTTTGTCCAGGGAAATGCATATAGCCGATCGCCGGATGACGCATAGATCTCAACCATGGTCTCGATGTCCCGGGTGTCCCGGCCTTCACCGTCCTGAACGCTAAACATTATTGCCGCGGGCTCTTCCGGCGCGGTATAGTCAGGGTCAAGCTGTAGGTAGACATAGAACGCCCCGACACCTCCGCCCCGTGCATTGTAGTGTGCCAAGTGGTCAAAGTGTGCATATGCAGGCACGGCTGCCGCCAGAAAAGTCAATGCCACTGCCAGCAAGATTATTGCGGCCTTGATAGGCATGTAGCTTGGTTTTGCGCGACCCGTATATTATTGTGCCCTCGGCGCGACGGGCCTTTTGTCTTCAATCCTGTAGGCGTACATGAGCGTGAGGAGCACCATGGAGAACAGCACGATGCCTAGGGCGAGGTGCGCGGTCACAAGGAGCGCATGCAGACGTTCGACGATAACTACGGCGCCAAGCGTTATCTGGCCTATCACAGCAGCGCCGGCAATAATCGAAGCAATCTTCATCCCCCGGGGCGACTCGCGCGACTTTAGGGTGAAGGCCATCATGGCTATTATCAAGAGCCCTGTCGCCGCGGCCACTGAACGGTGGATATACTCGATGATAAAGTCGTCATGCGGCATCAGCCCCTGCGGGCATAGTGGCCAGTCAGGACAGGTCAGCCCCACGCCAGACGCGCTGACATATCCGCCGATAAATATCAGCGAAAATAGGACAGTGAGCGAAGAAAGAGAGAGGGCTGTAAGCAGTCGCATTGCCTATTCTACTACCAGAGTGCCCTTCATGTATGGATGCACCAGGCAAAAGTAGTCGTAGGTTGCAGGATCGAGGTTTGCTGTATCAATCGTCGCAGTTGCTTCGCTCTCCATGAATTTTGTGTCAAACAGTTGCCCAAAGCCAGGCGTTTCCGGGCCGGCTCCGTTGGTCACCGTATGCATAGTCGTGTCCTGATTCACGACGGTAACCGAGTCGCCCTTTGTTACTGTCAGCGAGTCAGGGTCATAGTCTGGAGCTCCTTGCGTACTGGAGCCCGCAAGTATGTTGATGGTCGACCCTGTAGGTGCCCCGCCTGTGCCTTCTCCGCCCGCTTCTGCAGCAGTGATAGTTACCTTGCCAAGCATGTACGGATGGACAAAGCAATAGTAGTCGATTACATCCCCTTCGGCAGCATCGGCAAGCTCTACCGGCTCGGAACTTTCTGCAGGGTTGATCAGACCGGTGTCAAAGAGCGCCGCGTTTTCTGGATCCTGAGGACCCGTGCCGGATGTAGCAGTGTGAACTGCGGTGTCGTCGTTTTTCCAGACGATCTTGTTTCCAAGAGGAACCTCAGCGTTGTCCGGCTCATAGTCAGGGTTGCCCTGTACCGATGCGCCATTAGGTATCGATATAGTTGTAGTACCCGCCTGAGCCGGGGGCTCTTCTTCGCCCGGTGGCTGCGGCTGCCTTATCTGGGTAACCGGCGGGGGATTTGCAACCATTTCGTCAAAGAATGTTATCAGTATTCCAGCGCCTACTGCGAGTGTGATTCCGACTATTATTATGCCCCTTGTCAGCCTGCCCGGCGATGTCAGTATTATCGGTTCCTTGTGGTCATGATCTTCCATCCAATAACCCCCTAGTGGTGCGGATTCCTTCGAGTATAGTCATAGTACTGGTCTCCGATTTCAAACGGATCGTCCATCTTGGCAGGCTTGCCTCTTCCTGAACTGACAATCAGGTTTCCGGCCAGAAGAGCTGCGCCGGCTGCCGTGATCCAAGCGCCAACAGTAGAGATCTGGTTCATGATGATTAGCGGCTCGACCGGGATGTAGTCAAAGACCCTCCTTGGCTGGCCGTACAGTCCCAGGACGTGCTGCGTCAGGAATATGACGCTGACTCCCACGAACAAGAGCCAGAATGTGACCATGCCTAGCCGCTCGTTGTACATCCTTCCGGTAATGAACGGGAACAGGTAATGCAGGAACCCCAGGAACGCGAACGTAATGAGGCCCATTACGAAGAGGTGGAAGTGTCCTACAACCCAGTAAGAGTCGTGAGTGAGAAAGTCAAGCGGCATAGCGGTGTTTACAACCCCACCAGCTCCGGCGTAGAAGAACAGGATAAGCCCTCCTACGGCAAACGACATGGGTGTTCGGAACCTGATCCTGCCGCCCCACATTGTCGCGGTCCAGTTAAAGACGTGCATCGCAGATGCGGGGACTGCTGCCAGCGTACCCACCATAAAGACAGTCTTTTCCGTAAAGCTCATGCCTGTGGAATACATGTGGTGCGCCCAGGAAGCAAATCCCACTATAGCTAATAGTACAAAGGCGGTAACCCCCGACTGGTAGCTGAATATGGGCTTTCTAGAGAACTTTGGAATGATCTCGTATATCATGCCGATGGCAGGTATCGCGAAAATGTAAACCTCAGGGTGGAAGGTGAACCAGAACAGGTGCTGATACGCTATCGGGTCTCCGCCCATTGCGGGATTGAAAAAGCCGGATACTCCTAACCTGTCGGTATACAGCATAATGAGCGCGGCAGCAAACGTAGGTATCGCAACAAGGATCATGATGGAAGTCACCAGAGTAGCCCATACAAAGAGTGGTGCCTTCATCAGCGGCAGGTCAGGATGCTTCATCTTTAGTATGGTGACGATGAAGTTGATTGCTCCTAGGATCGACGAGATGCCGAGTATCTTTAGGCCAAAGATCCACATTTCGGCCGCAGGACCCGGCGCCTTTAAGGTAGAATAGGGAGGAGTGGCATACCACGTAAAGTCCGCCATTCCGAGCCACACCATTGCCATTGCTGGCGGAATCATCCAGAACGCAACGGCATTTAGCTTTGGCCATGCCATGTCTTTGTACCTGACCATTATGGGGATCAAATAGTTCCCTATGCCGGATGCAAATGGGATGAGCCAGAGGAATAGCATGTTGGTGCCGTGAGTAGTAAATATCCTGTGGAATGTGTTTGGATCCGGAATAATGCCCTGGTTGCCTGGCAGGAACAGCTCTGTGCGGATTGCGATTGCCAGAGCTCCGCCTATCATAAAGGCGGTGAAAGACAGAATGACGTACAGTAATCCTACGTCAGTATGATGAGTTGAGAAAAGTATTTCCCACATGGGACGAGGCTTCTTTACTTCAAGTACCACACTCTATTCCCCCAGACAATCTGTCTTGGAATTCATTTCAAATAAAAGCATTTTGTT
>JAKEIF010000030.1 GCA_022545875.1 Nitrososphaera sp. | reverse complement strand
CAAAAGCTTCGCAAGCAGGGAGACTCGTGCCGATGCATCAGGTGCAGAGAAACGGGACTTCAGCGGAGATATCCTGCCGATACAGACGTAGAACTGAAGAGACAGGAGTACCGCGCGTCGGCGGGCCAGGAAATTTTCCTGTCATATGAGGACAAGGCTGGAGATACCATCCTGGGATTTCTTCGCCTGCGAAAGGTATCAACGCCGCACAGAGGCGAGCTTGAAGGAAGCGCTGTCGTCCGAGAGCTCCATGTATATGGTCAGGCTGTAGGCGTCGGCCTAAGAGACATAGGTGAAAGTTATCAGCATCGAGGGTACGGAAGCAAGTTATTGAAGGAAGCGGAGAGGATTGCCCGCTCAGAGCTAGGCGTCAAGAAAATGGTGGTGATAGCGGCTGTTGGAACAAGGGAGTATTACCGAAAGCTTGGCTACATGCAAGACGGTCCTTACGTGTCAAAGGTGTTCTAAGTGGAAGAAGAGCAAATAGTAATCGGCAAAGGGACATGGATCGACAAAGTTGCTGACTCACTTGTCAAGCGAGAGCAAAAGCTTGGCAGAAGCCTAGGCCTTGTTCGCGTCGAGAGCGGCCTCGGTGCATCCGGAATTCCCCACATCGGCAGCATGGGAGACGCAGTTCGTGCCTACGGCATAGCGCTAGCACTTCAAAATTTTGGATTCAAGTCAGAACTCATCGCGTATTCCGACGACATGGACGGTCTGCGCAAGATCCCGGCAGGCCTTCCTGATTGGCTGAAGGACCACATCGCCCGGCCGGTATCTTCTATTCCGGATCCGTTTGGTGACTGCCATGCATCTTACGGAGCACACATGAGCAGCCTTCTTTTGGAGGGCCTTGACAACGCAGGGATAAAGTACAGGTTCCAGAGCGGCAAGCAAGCATACTCTGACGGGATATTGGTTCAGCAAATTGACACTATTCTTCAGAACAGAGAAAGGCTGGGCAAGAAAATAGCGGAATTTGTAGGGCAGGAAAAGTATAATGAGGTGCTACCCTATTTCCCAGTGTGCGAAAACTGTGGCCGGCTGTACACGGCTGTTTCCCAGGAATACAAACCGGATGAGAAAAAAGTAGTCTATTCGTGCATAGGAGGAACGATCGGCAAAGTTGATGTCAAGGGCTGCGGGCACAAGGGCGAGGCCGATATTTCAAAAGGACACGGCAAGCTGGCATGGAAGGTCGAGTTTGCGGCGCGCTGGCAGGCACTTGACATCAGGTTCGAAGCATACGGCAAGGATATCATGGATTCCGTCAAAATAAACGACTGGGTTGCTGAGGAGATACTCGGCTACAGGCATCCGCTTCACGTAAAGTATGAAATGTTTCTAGACAAATCTGGCAAGAAAATTAGCAAATCCGCCGGCAACGTGCTGACGCCACAGATGTGGATGCGATATGGCACTCCGGAATCCATCTTGCTTCTGCTGTACAAGCGAATCACCGGCACAAGACACGTCGGTCTGGACGATGTAAGGTCACTCATGGACGAATATGATCTGCTGGAAGACAAGTTCTTTGGCAAGATAAAGGAAGACAATCCAGCCAAGCTCGTCAAGGACAAGGGCCTGTACGAATACATCAACAAGCTCCAACCGCCGCGCCAGCCGTCTCCCCACATGCCTTACCAGCTCGTGGTGCAGCAGGCCGCCATATTTCCGGCAAGCGACGACCGGCTTGAAAAGATCTTTAACAGGCTTGTAACGTACAACATTGTAAAAGAAAAAAGCGACGCGGTCATGGAGAGGATAAGGCTGGCAGCAAATTGGGCAGACGACAATGTTGCGCAGGAGGCGGAGCGGTTCGAGGTTCAGCTTTCAGAGACACAGAGAAAGGCGGTCGCCGAATTGATAGAGGTTATCAAACCATTCGCTCAGGTTCCAAGCACACTTGATAACGCAAAGACGCTCCAGTCAAAGGTATTTGATGTTGCCAGAAGCAACGCAATTGAGCCAAAAGAGTTCTTCACCATGCTGTACAGGATGCTCCTCAACGCCGATAGAGGCCCAAGAATCGGAAATTACTTTTTGGATCTCGGGATTGACAGGGTCATCCAGGTGCTCAACAGGTACCTAAATTAGCAATGGGCTTATATAGCAATGTTGACCCAGAAGATTTGAAGCTTGAACCGCAAGTATGCCGACAGGCCGTCAATGATAATCGTCCAAGGCTCGTGCATCGACTTTGTCAAAGAGCGGCCAAAGATAATGGAATTCATTGGCACGCTTGAATGGAGCGTACATGCCAAGAACCACTGCGAATGCTCATCAAGCGGCAAGGCACTCGGCTGGGAGTTTTTCCATATTTATTTCGAGCCGGATTTTATCGAAAAATTACTTGACGTTTACCCCGAGATCGATAAGCAAGAGGGTAACGATGTAGAGCAGCGATTCGTCCTTTGGCTAGGGAAGCAAATGAAAAAATCCAAACTTCAATATTACCTAAAGCTGGGAGACGTGCCCCGCGAGCAGACAAAGGGATTCAGGTTGAATCCAGATGCCTACCGCGACGACAGCGAGCTGGAAAAGCTTCGCTGAGATTAATAACCCATCAAGTGACTACAGTAGCACAAGATGGAGGCAGTCATATTTGACCTAGACGGGGTGCTT
>JAKEIF010000029.1 GCA_022545875.1 Nitrososphaera sp. | reverse complement strand
CTGCTGACCTTGAGTGCCGCTGCCAACCTCGAGGTTGATATCGGGCTTGCGGATGCCAAGTTGGTCAAAAAAGATCTTGTCAAGGTTGTAAGAATAGTGCTGACCGGTATGAGCTATTACGTGGTCAATTCCCCGCTGCCTGTCAAGTGCGTCAAGGACGGTGCACCCCTTGCTCCAGTCCGGTCGGATGCCAAAGATCGACATGACCTTCATTATGAAAAATTCCCGTCCTTCGGTTCACCCGGCGACATTAAAATCCTTCCTTGGTATATTGCATCGTCACGTATTCCCTTCTGTTGCAGATGGGAAAAGAGTGAGCGCCCACATCTGGGATTGGGTTACCGCTGTTCTATTTTTATGGATATGATCCTCGCTTGTTCTGGGTCTGACGGCACACTAGTTTGGGCATTGAGCTGTGTTGTTTCCAGCGCCGCTATCTTGTCTACTACGTCCATGCCTTCAATGACTCTGCCAAATACAGTATATCGGTTATCAAGTGTCCCCTTGTCCGATGCATCCCCGTCTAGGACGATAAAGAACTGCGAGCCTGCGCTATTTGGATCCTGTGCACGGGCCATTGACACGATTCCCCTGTCATGGGAGATGTCGTTGAATTCCTCGTCGATCATGTACCCAGGACCTCCAGTGCCCCAGACATTTCTGTCGGTACCGTTAACGGTTAATGGGTCTCCTCCCTGAATTACGAATCCAGGTTGAATCCTGTGGAATAGTACGCCGTCGTAAAAGCCGGAATTGGCAAGATCGATAAAGTTTTCAACGTGTCCTGGGGCTGCTTCTGGGAAGAACTCTATTTTGATTTGTCCCTGTGTTGTTTCCAGCACGGCGATTTCGTTTGACGTGACAGGAGCGGTAACGTTGGCAGGCGTTGGCGTCTGGATTGGCTCTGGTTCCCGTTCCTGTGGTGCGTATGGGTCGCCTACGGGCCTTGGAACATAGTCCTGGTTAATCTCGTAGACAAAGACACCGAATGCGATATTTTCTTCGTCAACGTAACTGGGCGACGCATAGACCAAGTGCAGTGGCTGGTCAGGTCCGCCGTCAGCGGGGTATTTTATGTCCTGCGTGTACAGTCCTACAAAGCCCTGCTGCCATCCCTGTGAGACGTTACGGATGTTCTGGATTCCACCGTCGCCACCGAACATGACGTACGACGCGGGGCTGAACGGGAAGAGCTTGCCTAGCAGAGTATTATTCCAGAAGGCTGGAGTTGGAGTAAAGCCGTCATTATGGATGTACCTGCTTTCGTCAAATCCGCCAATTCTCATGAACCATTGCTTTTTGCTCTCGTCTCCACCCTGACCAAGCGTGTATAGCGGAATCTGTTCGGTGCTGTTTGAGCCGGCAGTTCCATTAAGCATGGCCGGCGATCCATAGAGCCTAATCTGGCCAACGACATAGACGACAATATAATCAGCGTCAAGGTCATTGGCTATCTTCAAGCCTGACTCTTGGTCTGAAATTAGCATCTTTGCCAAGGTTTCGATGCGGGTAGAGTTTATCGTAGCGTTATCTGCAAGGGTTGTCCTTCCGCCCAGAGTTGTGATCCAGTACCCATAGTCCCACCACGATGCCACTACCGCATCTGGCTCGGTGTTTTCAGAGATCCAGTCCAGCGCCTCTGTCCAGTCGTCGGTTGAGGTCCTAAAGCCTGTTCCACCGTTGGCTATTGCGGCTGGGACATCTGCCGAGCTGATCCAGCTGGCATTTGAAGGCCAGAACAGTGGGATGGAAAGCATCATGATGACGACCACTACGTATGCGATTCTAACCATCTGACCTGAACGAGTGCGGAAGCCTCCATACTCGGCCTTTCTCCTTTCCTCTCGGGTAAGGGCTGTTGCCCTCGATGCAGCGGATGCGGCGCTTGTCTGCGCTGCCGCTTCCCTGTGCGCAAGTATACTTCGAGTCACTTCGTATAGGCCCAGGCCCGCAAGCACAATGATCCCTATTGAGGCAAAGACCAAGAGCCTGGCAAAGGTCGCGCTGACATAGACGCCCGTCAGGCCGATAATGAGTGCGAATATCGCGGTGTCATCTCTGCGCCTGAAAGCGAGCCATATCCCAAGGCCGGCGAACATCAGCAATATTGAAAAGTCGGTGAAATAGTCCGCGACAGTGGGGGTAAAGTGCTCTGCGACTGACTCGACCAGAAAGTTATCCGAGCCGACAAATGGGTTGATTGCGTTGATGTACCTAAAGCTTGGAGCAACATAAGCGCCTGCCGCAACGATTCCTGCTGCCAGCGCGATGAATGCGACCAAGAGGTAGAGCGTATTTCTCTGCTGTTTCCTGGGGCCCCCTATTCTCCGGATAAAGTTGGCAATTACCAAAAACACCGTTCCGCCTATCATGGCGATGCCCGGCAATCCTAGGACGTATGAAATACCTGGGCGCGGAAAAGCCGCAGCGCTCAGCAGTGAAAAGACGGTAAAGGCGATTACAACGTACATGGGTATGGTAAGGTCTCTTCTGAAAAATGGCAGGGCTATGAAGAATATTGCTAGTGGGATGGCAAAGTACTGAACGCCTCCCCATGATCCGTTTGCAAGGCCAAGGATCAGGCCGCCTGCAATTGCCTTGGGTATTGCGTATTTGATTTCTTTATGCTTTATTGCAGAAATAAAGAGATAGATCGCCAGCAGGCCAAAGAACAAACCCAGCGGCTCAGACTTGAACCAGCCGAGATTTCCTCTCTGTATGATTGAAGGTGAAAATGCGAACAAGAGGGCAGAAAAGAGCCCCGCGGTCGTTCCCCCTAACACTCTGACAAGTGCAAATATTACTACTACAGTCAGCGACCCCATCACGGCAGGGAAGATGATAGTAAAGTCGAGAAGGGACATGCCTCCTCCAAATACCTGGTACATGTACGCGGCGGTGATGTGGAGGACTGACTGGGAAGTCGCAGGTACGTTCCTACCTTCAGGGTACCACGACATCTCGTCGTGCCACTGCCAGTAAGCGTCTAGCCCGTTGTCGAGTATGAATTGCGTGGCTCGGTAGTCAAAGTACGGGTCGAACTCGTTTAGCACGAATCCATATTTTATAGGATAGAATCTCATGATTAATGCGGCTGAAAATGCAAGAGCGAGAATTGCAATAACCAGTAAGTGTTTCGTCTGGAATTGAAATGTGCCAGCCGAAAAGATCGTCCTGCTGCCTTCTAACATCCCGTTTTGGTGCATTTTACCCTTTTTTTAAGGTACCGCCATTACAGAGGTTCCCATAGAGGTTCCCATCATCATCTGAGGAAATGGCAAAGCTAAGCGCGGCCTTGCTGCGATCTAATCCCGGCCAGGAGGTTGTCGTGCGCTACGGCGTTGCTTGCACATATGTGCATCTTTTCGAACACCGGAAAGTGGGGTTTGGTTCCGTCCAACTCCGTCCATTTGCCGCCTGCCTCTTCCAAAATAAGCCCCGCCGCCGCAATGTCCCACATCGAAAGCTCGTTATTGATAGTCCCATCAAGCCTTCCCGCAGCCACGTAGGCAACCTCGAGGCACAAACTTCCCAGCTTGTGAAAGCGCCGAATCTTTTTCAAGATATTTTTGTTGATGTTGCCATAGGTTTCAAGATCGAACTTGGTATGGTTTACGTTAAGGGTAAGCTCTTCGATTTTGCTTCGCTTTGTCACAGAGAGCCTGGCGCCATTAAGAAAGGAACCTGTTCCAGCTATGGCGGTGAACTCCTCGCGGTGATTCGGATCCACCAAGACACCGGCTACTGGTTTAGGCCCTTTGCAAAGCGCGATGGAAACGCAGTAAAATGGAACGCCGCTCACAAAAGTGGCAGTGCCGTCCAAGGGGTCAATTACGAAATAATAGCCGTCTTGGTCGACTGATTCGTTGACTCGGCGCTCCTGCTCCTCCGCAATAAACGGGACATCAGGAAATTGCCTGCCAAGGTAGGCCATTATCAGGGCCTGCGACTCCTTGTCGACCCTCGTGACAAATGAGTTGTCCTGTTTTATCGAAACTTCTAGATCCTTGCCGAAATTTTCTCTGAGCAGCCCCCCGGCTTGTCTGCCTGCTTCAAGGGAATGCGCAAGGACGTCATCTAGGTGCACGCGTGCGTTTGCCTGATGAAACCTAATAATTCTTGCTGCCCTCAGTCGCCGGCTTTTCGTGGCCCCGCTTACCGGCGTCAGGAAAGCTGGAAAGCTGTGCTGAGCTTGACTATTTGCCTGGCGACAAAAGTGCCGCGTAGATAAAGGGCAAAAGAGTCGATGCCTCACCGTGGATTGTAGTCTGTCTCGCCTTCGTCGTTACTTTACCCCACGATATCGCCTCTGCCACGAGCGCGCCGCTTAGGCTTCCGTCCCACTCCGGGGCGGTCGTGATATAGACCGCGTAATCGAGCCCACCACGGAACTGGTTCCACCAGAGCGTATGATGCTTTGAAATTCCGCCCCCAATCATGAAAGCGCCGGACTTTTTCGATTCATACACTATATCTGAGAGCTTGCTTTCGTCTTTCAGGATATCGATCTTGAAGTCTTTGTGCTGCTGGTTAAAGAG
>JAKEIF010000028.1 GCA_022545875.1 Nitrososphaera sp. | reverse complement strand
GGCAACGGCGTATGGGGCGATCCACGCAAGGCTTCGGAGACCAAGGGCAAGCAGTGGCTCGAAAGGGTAGTCGTGAACCTGACAAGAACTATTTCAGAGCTATCCTAACTGGAACTGTCTCGGGAAAATTGAAATCGTATACCAATCCAAACGAATGAAAATACGATTGAGACACTGTCGCCGCTCCTAGATTCTTCATCTCTTTCTGGCAGAAATGTTCAGCCTGACGTAGTCGAGGGACCAGTGTCCTTTGGACTGATCTTCAAATTCATCTAGGAAGGAACGGTGGAATTTAGACCTCGACGAAGGCGTTGGCAAGCGTGCAAGGTACGGCCATATCACTACAGTCTTGACATAAGTTGAAAATTTCTGCCTGCCTGCGAACGTCGTCGGCTCGTCAGACAGGTGAACGTTGATATCTGTAAACCCTGTTTCTTTGAGCAACTTCTCTGTTTCTTTCGGTTTTGCAAAATTCCAAGGTTGCCTCCAGTTTGCGAAAAACTGCCTGTATGGTTCAGTCGTGATAATGTCGTCAAGTATTGAAACCGTGTTCGCTATATTCCCGTATCCTCCGCTCTGGATCAAGAGCTCACCTTGATTCTTTAACAACTGCCAAAAGTTCGCAAAGACTTGCCGGTGGGACGGCATCCAGTGCAGCGCGGCGTTTGAAAAAATTACATCCACTTTTAGCGGCAACCGGACGTCTTCTACTCTTGACTGGATTACATCTATGTTCTTGTGCCTTGCAAGATTCAGCCTAGCTCTGCTTATCATATTTGGATCGTTATCTACCGCGTACACACGTCCATCAGGCAATATGCTCGAAAGGATTTGGGCCAGTGCGCCGGATCCTGCTCCTGCATCCATTACTATTTCATTTCCGTTCCACTTTCTTCTCCGAATGACCTTTTGACCCCATGTCAATTGCACGCCAGAAACTTTCTCATATGTCTCGGCATCCCAACGGTCACTCATGTCGTCGACGATATCCAAGTCAAACAACTCATCCAGAATATTTATTATCTTTCAATTTCGGGGACGAATTCGCTGTTTCGTAAAGCCCCAACAAAGTATTCACCTCCCGTCATGACTAGGTAGCTTAGATTCTTGGCGGTACAAAGGGGTTTAACTTTAATATATGCCTCTTTTGCGCACTACATTAGGTAAATCGAATGTCTGTAGATATGGCTGTAAAGGTTCTCGACGAGAGCCTTGGAAAAGTTGTGCTTATCAAATTGAAAGGAGGAAAGGTCATCAGGGGGAACCTCCATGGTTTTGATCAACACATGAACCTGTTACTTGAAGACTCTGTCGAGATTCTCGATGAAGGCAAGTCTAATGATCTAGGTACGATCGTTGTCAGAGGCGACAACGTAGTCATCATATCACCGCCTCCCAAGTAGGTTAGAAGAACATGACAAAAGGCACTACTTCAATGGGTAAGTTCACCCGCAAAAAGACGCACATCCGGTGCAGAAGATGCGGGCATAACTCATTCCACAAGCGTGGCAGGCAATGCTCAAAATGTGGCTATCCGGATCCAAGGATGCGCAAGTACGACTGGATTAAGCGGCAAGTCATCTAATACCAACAGAAAGCTTTTCTGTCAGCCACAAACAAATTATCTAGTCGGAATGTCTGTAGAAATCGCTGTAATCGCGGGCTCTTCTGTCGCCGGGGCAATCTCTGCCGCGTTCCTTGAGAAACTGTCGAGATCCCGATCCAAGGCCCCTCAACCTTTGCAGAAGCCAACGGCCAACACAATCAGGACTGAACTTGTCTCACTTCTCTTTGAGAAGACGTTGGCATCCGAGGCTATCACACGCGTGTATGAGGCATCGCAGCAGGGGAGGATCGATCGCCTCGAGCGTGACCGGCTACTACTCAAATACAAACAGCAACTCGATTCCCTGAATCAAAAGATACAGCAGATACAGCCGGCGGCTGACTATATCGAGATTGCCGAGATGCGCAATAGCCTTGCCAAGGTTATTGAGGATAGGATCAGCGCCCTAGACCAGAAACTGCAGCAGCTCTCAAAGTCCGGTGCCACTTTTGATATCGCCCTTGATTCCCAAGTACAGAAGATAATCGCCGAGACCACAAAGGTTCAGGCTGCGGCGCCCGTAGAACAAAAGCAAAAGTCTGATGAAAAGACCATAGAGCAATTACAGAATGAAATTGTTCAGGCTCTTGAACGCCTCGAACAAGTCGAAATCGACAAGGACTGAGCCTACATTACCACCTGCAGTGCTTTCGGAAGCACTTGAAATGTGGCAGGCAAGACTCCTATCGGTTCTCCGTCTATAGTTACAGATACTTGCCTTTCTTTTGACGCCATCAAGACTTTTCTGGCTTTTGAATACAGGATATTGTCTTCTGTGTCATAGCTGCCGGATCGCACACTGACCAGCTCGTCAAGCATCTTAATACTGCCAGAATCCTTTATTACTACAAAGTCAAGTAGCCCGTCGTTTACTTCAGCTTCCGGGGCCGCCATGAACCCGCCGCCAAGAAACTTGCCATTGGCTACAACACCCATCGTCATGTTCATAACCTTCTTGCGGCCATCCACAAAGAGCTCACACAGGTTGCTTTCATATGACGGGACGGTTGCGACTATTGCTGCCACAGTCGAGACCATTCTGCTCTTGACTTTACTCCTAATTTTCTTTGACCTTGCAATAAGCTCAGCTGGTAATCCTATTTCCGCAG
>JAKEIF010000027.1 GCA_022545875.1 Nitrososphaera sp. | reverse complement strand
TGGAAGGTGACACCGGCCCGTACCTGCAATACGCGTACGCCAGATCTCAGAGAATACTTGAAAAATCCGGGCAGGCAATCGGCGAAACAAGCTACGATTCTCTGACGCATGAAGCCGAAATCGCGCTGATTAAAGAGATATCAAAACTAGAGCTCGTAATGGAAGATGCGGCCAATTCCCTCTCTCCCAAGACACTTGCGCGCTACGCGTACTCTCTGGCTACCACCTTCAGCCTGTTCTACGAAAAGGTGCCAGTGCTCAGGGAACAAGGCGCCGAAACAAAAAGTGCGCGCCTTGCACTTGTCAAGGCGTTTGGGATCACTCTTAGAAACTCCCTTGACGTGCTGGGAATTACAGCTCTGGATCGCATGTAGCACCTCCAGATTGATTTTTATCCCCTCGATCTTGCCTGATCCAAGTTGGCAAAGGTCCAGGAAGGCTCGTTTGTACTTCTTTTCCATACAGCTCGAAAAAAGTGGCTGGCCAAGGTCACATTGGAAAAAAAACTCCATACACATCTTGGCATTATTGACATCTCGGCGACAATAGGCATGGAGTATGGGTCTGCCATGAGGACAACGGAAGGCAAGCTAATCTTTCTTATCGAGCCCACTCTGCACGACTTTATCATGAAATCGGAGCGCCGGACCCAAATCGTATATCCAAAGGACCTTGGCTATATCGCTGCAAGGACGGGGCTCAAGAATGGATCAAAGGTTCTTGAAATCGGAACGGGCTCAGGTGCATTGGCAACTTTCATGGCTGGAATTGTCAAACCTGAGGGTCACATCCATAGCTTTGATGTCAACCCAGATTTCATGCAAATCGCTCGGCGCAATCTGGAGAAGGCAGGCATGATTGAGTACGTAACAATGAATCAGCATGACCCCCACCAAGGCGTTGACGTGCGTGAGGCCGATGTTGCCGTGGTTGACCTAGGAGACCCTTGGACGGTCCTTGATCAGGTTCACGAAGCGCTAAAGGGTAGCGGTGCATTCGTGGCAATTTGCCCGACCATGAACCAGATCGAAAAGACTGCAACTGAGCTAAAAAAGTCCGGTTACGCAGATGTCGACTGTGTTGAACTCATGATTCGAACCATGGAGGCAAGAGAAGGAATGACGCGCCCTTCTATGAGGATGATAGGACACACGACTTATTTGGTATTCGCCAGAAAAGTGCAAAAGCAAGAACAGCCAAGTTTAGTGGTGGAAGATTCAACAGAAGAGGAAGAACAAACGGACGAGTGATTTTACCGCTATCCTGGCAAATATTGCAATATCATCGTAAGGAATTCTGCATCTGACATGCCCTTACGCACTTATCCACACCTACATCTTTGCCTGCCAGGTACGTGATTTCTGGATTTCCGCCGCCGCTGCCTCCCATGATAACATCCTGAACACCGCACAGAGAGGCAATATACATTTAGCATTCTCTGCAAATTGACACTTGATGATCTCCACCGCTGTCTCTCATCCAAACAAGGCAATTGTCATCTACTGGGGAAACAGCGACGACGAGCTAAACCTTCCATCCCGGACTAGCCTTTCGATGACACTGCAGGGAATTGAGCGTCCACTAGATTATACCGCCACGCTCCAGACTTCAAGCGGTCTAGATAGAGATCGAGTGATAGTCGATGGCGTGGAAGACAAGGGGCAGATCTATTCAGACATTGTCAGGCAACTGGACGCGATGCGCAAGCTAACAGAATTTAGACAAAAGTTGGTCGTCTCGACAAAGGCCACCTTCCCTATTGGGAGTGGATTGGCAGGATCTGCCGCAGCTGCGTCGGCAATCGCGGAGGCATTTGCAGGTCTTATAAGAGTTCATCTCGACAAGAAAACAATTTCAATACTGTCAAGAAGGGGAAGCGGCTCCGCCGCCCGATCAGTTTTTGGAGGTTTTGTCAAACTTCCTGTTGGAACGGACGAGCAATCCGCTGCTGTCCAGCTTTATGATGAAAACCATTGGGATCTTCGAGATGTAATAGCCGTAGTGGATCCCGGCTTGAAGAAGGTAAAGTCTCGGGACGGTATGCGCATGACTACACGCTCTTGTCCGCCGGAAATCTATAGCGGTTTTGTCGCCGCATCAGAGACTCACTCAAGTGACGCGGAAGCGGCGATAGGGTCTAAAGACTTGCAAAAATTGGGTGAGGTCTATGAATCTGACAATGCGTATTTCAGAGAGGTTTGTATGAACACCGAGCCGGTTCTTGACTACTGGTCAAAATCGACGGCCGATGTATTCAACGCAGTGTCTGAGTTGCAGAATGAAGGGCTTGCCATTTTCGCAGGTACCGATGCTGGACCTAACGTCCATATATTTTGCGAGTCTCGAGATTCCATGAGACTCATTGATATGCTTCATGGGCTGCAGGGAGTTGTCGACATTATTCACTGCAAACCCGGCGGGCCAAGCATTAGTACCGAAGCACATCTGATGTAATGTTTTCTGTGTTGCGTAGCAGCCTGAAAGCCGGTGTTGGTTGGCTAGCCAACCAAATCTTAATTAGCCGGTGCTTTGTATATTTGCACATGCTTTCGAACGCCGGGTGGTCCAGCGGACCAATCAGGTCTGTATCAGCACGGCTCATAGAAAGATTCATTTTCAATTTTAGACTGAGCCCGAACGCTCTAGCAGAAAAAATACCTGTTTCTTGGCTAAGACCACAAGTGCTAAATGGATGGGCCATAGCTTCATTCTGCATCTTAAAGATCGAGCGCCTGATGCTGCGACCGATTCCGTCAGTGTTAGGTCTAGAAACGATATGCTGTGCCTACCGGTGCGGAGTCATCGATTGCTCTGATCACTTCGTTTCACCATCGGTATATATTGTCGGCCGCAACACCGACAGAAGCTTTGTAACCCTAATGGCTCCAATGATCTTTGAGAGCGCCGTTCCGCGCATTGAAGCCAAGATTGAGCGTCTAGCCGGATATACCGAGATCACCGCCAAATTCCCTGACGGGAGGCCGCTATTTTCAGCCAAGGTATGCCCGCGAAAAGAAAAAAGCGAACTGAAATCGAAGGCTTTTGCCTCGCTGCAGGACTTTGTTGAATTCATAAAGGACGGAATTTCAAGCTATGCTCGGTCAAATGCAGCAGGGCAATATTCCCGGAT
>JAKEIF010000284.1 GCA_022545875.1 Nitrososphaera sp. | reverse complement strand
GGAACACCGTTGCCAATCTGGTCCTGCGCCAAATGTGGCCACAAGGATCCGCTCTTCTCAAGGAGTGAGATCGTGAACAAAGCAGCCGAACTTCCCGACGGCCCAGACTTTGAACTCCACCGTCCGTGGATAGACCGTGTAAAGATAAACTGCGAAAAATGCGGCGCCCTGATGCAAAGGGAGTCATTCGTGCTGGATACTTGGCACAATAGCGGCGCCGCCCCATACGCATCGCTTACGGATCAGGAATACAGCGACCTGATACCCGCGACCTTTCTAACTGAAGGAATTGACCAGACACGAGGCTGGGCCTATACTCTTCTTATGGAAAGTGTGATAATGAACCAGGCAGGCATAGCGCCGTTTCGTTCATTTCTATTCCAAGGCCACGTCCTGGATGAAAAAGGCAACAAGATGAGCAAGAGCTTGGGAAACGTGTTAGATGCGCGCAAACTATTGACTGAAAATCCTGTTGACCTTATTAGGCTCTACTTCATGTGGAAGTCTTCCCCGATAGAGTCGGTCAATTTCAGCATTGAGGAAATGAAGACAAGGACGTATCAGATCCTAAGCACGCTACATAATTTGCACGTCTATTTCAAGCAGAACAGCCAGTTTGACAAGTTTGACTCTGCCAAGCATACCTTGGAGTGGGCCACGGAGAATCACGCTCTGGGCGTGTCTGACAGGTGGCTTCAGTCAAAGCTGCAGGGGCTTGTGGAGAGCGTGACAGATTCATTTGACCGATGCCGCTTTCATGAAGGTGCCAAGGCAATTGACGAGTTCATAATCAACCATCTCAGCCAGACGTACGTCCCGCTTACCCGGAACATAATATGGGACGACAGCCAAGAGAATTTGGATAAAAGGCTGGCAGTCTATGCGGTGCTGGCCCAGGCTCTCTCACAGATAGATATTATGCTGCATCCCCTCTCACCGTTCATAACCGACTACTTGTATCTGACCTGCTTTGGAGGCAAAAAGAGCGTGCTCTTGGAGGCGTGGCCGGCCGCAAAAGACCAACTCCGAGATAAAGTGCTTGAAAGCGCGTTTGACACCATGAAAGAGATCGTATCTCTGGCTAACGCCGCGAGGAATCTGGCTGGCCTTAAGAGGCGCTGGCCCATCCGTGAAGCACTATTGTGCTTGCCCGATGCGGTCAGCTTGGAAACGCCTGGAATTTCGCAGGCGCTTGAGGGTCAACTTAACACAGAAAAGTACAGAGTCATCAAGATTGCCACTGGCTCGCAGCTGGCAAGGGTAACAAGCCTCCTGGAAAACAAGTTGCCCATAGATGTCAGCGTCTCTCTGGTAAGAAAGAATGTCGCGCCACGAGTAAAAGCCGACATTGCCAAGGTCGCCTCAGCATTTGAAAGCGTAAACAAGTCTGAGCTATTGGATTCGCTCAGGTCCGGAAACTATAGGTTAGAATACGAAGACAGATCAGTTGATCTCTTGCCGTCAGACGTGGAAATTTTGTACAAGGCATCAGCTGGATATTCTTCCTCGGAAAGGGCAGACCTTGTCGTCTTTATTTCTACAGCACGCGACAAGGAGCTTACTCACCGGGGACTTTTGCGAGACCTCGCACGACATCTGCAGCAGTTACGCAAAGAGCGGCAATATAACCCGACTGAGATCATTGGAACTGCGTTTGTCGCAGGATTAGACGATGAAGAGATATCGGCATTATCTGCCATGAAAGACAAACTTACGTATCTGGTCCGTGTAAGGAATGCTTCGCTAACAAGAGAGCAAGCCGGCGCCAGCTACAAGGCGATCGAAATAGACGGAAGAGAATTCTTTATTTCCGTCGAATAGCCCGAAACTTTTTTGGCCAGCGTCATCAGAGTTTTCATGACGTGACGAATTCTTGCTCACTGATTTGTCTGGTACGGTTTTCGTTCTCCTTCTTTAGTTTCATCTTTTATCTTGTAGCTCACGTCGCGTGTATCCATCTTTCTTTCAAATTCTTTGCGACTCTTGCTAGTCTTTATTGATTCGTCTAGATCGTCCTCGACCTTTTCTTCGACCTTGTCGATGTTTGATGCCATGCCCTACTCTGGAATACAAACTATAAAGACGCCTGCCCGTTACGCAGGATTCAGACTGCAGCGGAGACACGCATAAAGATGATATTCTTTTACTAATAGGTATGAATTTTTGCTGCCATAATATAATATGGCTCTTCTTCATTTTCCTGCGTAGGGGAGAAGACACGCAACAATCTGCAACCTACTGACAAGTAAGGAATTTCGTTTTACGAGTCAACAAATGTTGCCATACTATTCTAAATACAGAGTTCTTGAGAATACTCTGCGATTGACCAATGAGCAGGTAACCCTTGATAGCTGGGTTCGAGGAAGATTGAGGGAACGACTGCGAAAGGCCTCAATAATGGCTAGCAGGTCAGGCAGACCCGTGGTACTTTACAGGCATACCATCGAGGAAATTGACCACTCTGCCGAGGAAGAGATCGCTACGGTCAACGAGCAGTATGTAGTTGTTCAGGTCATTACTCACGGCGGGTTTATCCCTCCAAACTTTCAGCAGCAATATGTGTTCACGTTTGAGCAGTTTCCCGAGTGGATAATGGAGCGAAGCAACGAACTCCTTGCCCTTTGCCTGGACAGCCTGGACCAGGAATTGACGGACTAACCGCGCACTCTAAATATCTCTGGTTTTTCACTAGATATGAAATGGCCAAGTTTGATGGCATCAAAGGACAAGAACTGCTTGACGTGGAGGAAACCAAGAACGAAATCACACTGATCTTCAAGGACAACAGATACCTATTCGTAAAGATCCAGGATGGTCAGCTTGTAGTCGACTCGGTGCCGGAATAGCACCAGGCGTTGGATATCAGCTAATCATTTCAGTGTAAAACAGCGGTTCATCGTGTTTTTCCCTTACTCTTTAGGTATTTTTCGTACATTGATACTGCGGTCTCTTGGACCACTGACTGAACTGACCCCGGTCTGATGGACCTAAGTTTCTCAATGGCCTTCTCCGCGGTAAGATTCTCGTTCTTGACAAGGTACGCTGCAAGCACTGTGCCGGTTCTTCCCTTTCCTGCAGCGCAGTGAACCATGGTGGGCCTTCCGCTTTCGATCTGCTCTTCAATGAATTTTACACTGGCATCCAATTCCTCAATTGAAGGGGCGCCAAAATCCTCAACATTGAGATGCAAGTACGAGACATCACTGCCATCGAACCATTTCGAAGGTAGCGGGACTTCCCTGACGGTTACGATGGATTTGATCCCGCGCTGCACAAGCCACTCAAATTCGTCTTCCGAGAAAGGAAGTCCGCACCCAGCCAGTTTGCCGTCCACGACCCAGCTGAAATTGGTGGGCCGCTCTGCGATCCTCCCGTGGAACCACCTGTAAGCATCGCCTATCCGTGTCAAAGATGTGTGTCTTGAATTTGCATTCGAGATTTATTAACGATGCTAAGTTGCATTCCGCCTTATGTCTGATTGATAAACCCGTAAAATTTTAAACAGGCGATAAAGGGAGCGATCAAGGGTCAGAGTAATTTCCAAGGCACTGTCATAGTAGCAATTTCTACTTTGACTATCTTCCTCTAACTCCTCATCATTCCCCTGAACAGCTTTGCATCTCACTCAGCTCGGTTGCATTGGGGATTTGTTCTTTTCCTGCAGGCACCTTGGTCGTGCCGCCAGCTTCCGTTCATGAAATACTCAAGATGACTGGCAGAGTCTCGGTCGGTGACCGTCCGTTCCTGCCCGTTCTTTGGCGCGCCAGAGGGACGGGGACCAATTGATTCTCTAACATACGGCAAGATTAAGCCGAACTCCTAGTTCCGATGCCGTCAGAAACCGTTGTAGCGCAATGGGCACAGTATCTTTCCACAACGGCAACTCCGTTGCCTACGTCAAACAAGACATCCTTGGTTGCCGGCTCGTCGCAAGTCCTGCATGACTTTGGGCTCGATACCTGGCGGTCATATTCTCGAACTGAAGAAAAAATCCTGTCCATTACTATCTGCCAGTTTTCAACCTATAAGAATGTGTGGTTCCTCCCCCGAGTCGGTAGAAGCTAACTTTGCTCTCATGAAGACCCAGCGGTAGGCTTTTAACGTCGATATGCCAATTATATTCGGTTTTTAAAAATAGGCAAGAGAAAAGTCCTCAATGAATCGGCCCTCAAGGAGATGGTCATGCCCGGAGAGGGTCAGCTATTCGGCCGTGTCATAAAGCTCGTCGGCGGCGACAACATCATTGTCAAATGCACCGACGGAAAAGTCAGGACATGCAGAATTAGAGGCAAGATAAAGAGGAGGATGTGGATACGCGATAACGACTTGGTGCTTATTGCGCCGTGGGACTTTCAATCTGACAAGGCTGACATTATTTGGCGATACATTTCTGCACACGCGGAGAAGATCAAGCAGGATGGTCACCTGCAAGGTCTAGAGGGCGCATAACGATGACTGCTGCTTGCTGCTTGGTCTCAAGTATAAAGAGATTGAACATGTACAGTGAAGAAGCGAAGCAATAAGAATAGAATAATCGAGCATTTCGATTCAGCAATTTCGATACCCACTTCTTCATACTATAGCAACAAACCCCGTATTGCGCGCTGTCGAATTTGCGACAAAGTAGCGCACTACCGTGTAGTACGAAACATGAGTATGGTCACGAAACTAGAGTATTATTGCAAATCTTGCGTTAGCAAAGTGGATGACTAGAGTATCCATTCTGGTCGATATGTACTAATAGCAGGCTGCATACTGAAAACTGACTTGGAAATTTGCCCTAACTGCAATTTAGCAATACATCCAAACTTTAGCGGACACCACAAATGCGGATATGCGAACTGCCCTGTGTGCAAAGAACCAATAACAAATACTGAATACTGGAGCCATATCAGATCTCACCCCGGACACGAAAACGACGCTCCTCCACCACGAAGGATCCCCGACGCCCAGAATAGAGGTCCGCCTAACCGATTCCGTCCTAGGCACTAGGACCTCATTACGATTGGGTTAACAGAATATGATGACATCTCCGTTCTTGAACTAGCACAAAGGAAAATGAATTCTTGCGTGCCTACAGACAGCTTGTAATGCTGATCGAACGATAGAAGAACATTTCAGAAAAACCATTGGCTCTGAGCTTTTCTCAGGAACGGAGGTAGCCTGTTTATGGCTGAGATATGTATCAGGCACCCATACAAGGCTCCATTTACCGTCCAAAGTCGAATGAATAAGGTCTTTTTCATGACAAATCAAAATGTAATCTTGTTGATAGAAAAATGTCGTGATGCCCGAGAAGTTGATAGCCATGTAATCTTGCTTCGTGAAATTAACGCGAGCCCCCCACTTTTGGGCAGGAAAGAAATGCCGACGCTTATTACAGATGATTATCGTCGGCGGGTCCTCGAAATCATAGAAGATAGAATCTCTGCAACATTAAGAAATACGACCGAGAATTCACTGCCCATAAGCGCGTTACTATAGAAGCCTATTTTTTTGGATTCTTGGTTTCGGCTTCTAAAATAAATTTCTCGGCGTTATGTGGATCCATCTTTCGAAGCAAATAATCCACCTTTGCTTCCAGTCTGTCGTCTCCTTCTTTTGATTGTGGTGAACCAACGTACCACAAGAATGATAATCCCGCCACCTGCCATATCAACTGCAAAAATTCAGATTGCCAGTTCTCCATCGTATCTCTTAATGTCCTGTTAAAATAATCTCCGCCCAGAATGGGCCCATCACGCGCATTCTGCTCTTCAACGTAAGCAAACCATGCAAATGCCCAATGCGCCGACAAACTCGTTAGAAACAATGCTAGGGTAACCCAGAGGTAACCCTTCTTGCTTTTCTTCGGGGCCAGGGATCGAAGCCTTTCCAGCCTTTCTGACGAAGTCATATCAGCGATGTGAGCTACCTTTGCTAAAGACGTTTGATGGAATTCTTATGAGAATGTTGGAAAGTATGTTGGTAGCTACTTGGAATCTGATTCAATAGCTAGGTCAAAGTTTCGGGTTTGCGGCTTAATATCCAGGCGCCAAAGTGGGTTATGATTTCGATTCCTAAATTTAGGGGCGGGCCGGTATCAGTTTTGGTCGCCTACTCGTGATCCAGGCTCTTATGGAGATTGAGTTCATTTTCGGTTTTGAAAGAACTACCACATGTTTTGCATATGAATGACTGGGCGATTCTTGCGGGTACATCGTTGTTTTCAGTTGTGGGTCCTACGTCCGAAGCTGACATTGAAGAATATTGCTGTGACATCAGATTTATTGGTTCAATGCGGAAATCTGCGAATCGGTTGCGACCACCAAGGAAATGTTATGTGGGGTCTATTGGTCTTTAATCGATTCCGCGGTTTCGCCTTTTCCCTTTTCCTCAGTCCTCGATTGCACCTTTTCTTCAAAGCCAGCTGCGGGAGTGGTTGGATTGCTCGACGCTATGGCATGGCTGTCTCTGCTGTGTTGCGCCAATTCATTCCTGCTGTCGAACTCCATCCCACATTGAGGACAGTTTATGCTACCTGTCGTTTCAGACATAAGCTACTCAATCGTCAGCATCGTATTTACGGGGTTTTTTTTGACTTGGCAGGCTCACTCTGTGGTCGCAGCCGCAATAGGCCAGAAGTCAAATCATTAAATTCGATGCTGAAGATGAAAAATCCATGCATGGCACTAAAGACTCTGTGTCACTTGATGCGATATGCACATGCAAGGGATGCGCGCACCATAGAGCCGAGGACTGTGCTAAAATAGGTTGCAATTGTTGCGATGGAACCAGCCATTCGATGGTCATGGATGGAATGGAGGGATTCGGCTTGAATGACAGAGGTCAAAGGTGAGAATAAATAACAATGCTGGAAAGCGCAGAATCCGTTCGAATCCCTATAGGCTCGGTGCTGCTTTCGGGCGATTTGCAGATTCCAGACGGCGGCAAGGGAATTGTCGTCTTCGTGCATGGTAGCGGCAGCGGTAGTCAGAGTCCTCGCAACCGGTATGTCGCTAAAGTACTGCGGGACGCAGGCCTTGGGACATTACTATTCGACCTGCTTACTGAAGACGAGGATGTCATAGACGAGCAAACTCGAGAACTGAGATTTGACATAGGCATGCTGGCTCGTAGATTACTAGGAGCCACAGACTGGCTTCTTGAGCAATTTGACGTTTCTGATGGTGATGACTTGCCTACTATTGGCTACTTTGGAGCGAGCACCGGCGCAGCGGCAGCACTTGTGGCGGCCGCGAAAACAGAGGTTGCCAAAGCAGTTGTGTCCAGAGGCGGCCGTCCTGATCTGGCTGCGGATTATTTGACCCGCGTTACTGCGCCCACACTCCTTCTTGTTGGGCAAAATGATGAAGCCGTCATAGGACTTAATCAAGAGGCATACGACAAACTTAACTTGCTCGACGACGACGAGAAAAAGCTAACGATCATACCCCGTGCTACACACCTGTTCGAAGAATCTGGAACGCTTGAGCAAGTTGCTCAACTGGCTAGCGGATGGTTTTCCTGCTTTCTCGACCGGCCCGCTGGGCAGGGCTCTGCAAAGGATAGTGCAAGGATTGGAAGTCAAAGTACACAGGCTTGAGAACTTTGGTCAGGACCTTGACCCTCTTATGGGGCGCGTAGGAGACGCCAAGTATGTATTGCTTGGGGAAGCATCACACGGCACTTCTGAATTCTATTCCTGCAGGGCAGAGATTACAAAAAAGCTGGTACAAGAAAAGGGCTTTTCGTTCGTCGCAGTAGAGGGAGATTGGCCGGACTGCTATAGGGTCAACCGTTACGTAAAAGGAATGACAAACTCTGGCGCCTCCGCCTATGAAGTCTTGCATGCGTTTAGCCGCTGGCCTACTTGGATGTGGGCAAATAGGGAGATAGTTGATCTCATAGAATGGCTCAGATTGTATAATAAGGAAATAAAAAATCAAGACAAGAAGGTTGGATTCTATGGCTTGGATGTCTATAGCCTATGGGAATCACTTGATGCAGTCACGCAGTACCTGCAGAGGGATTATCCGGATGCTATGAGAAGCGCAATTGACGCGTACAATTGCTTTGAACCATATGGAAGGGATGTTGAAGAGTATGCGAGAGCGACAGCGTTCATTCCAGAATCATGTGAAGATGAAGTGGCGGATATGTTGTTAGAGATGAGATACAAAGCAGGTGAAGATGGTGGGCGGTTCAAAGATGACAGTCGAGAAGCCTATTTTAATGCTGAACAGAACGCCGTCGTAACGAAAAATGCCGAATTGTATTACAGGACCATGATGAAAGGCGGCGCGGCCT
>JAKEIF010000001.1 GCA_022545875.1 Nitrososphaera sp. | reverse complement strand
CCATCAACAAGAAAGCATGGTCAAAAACTGCTTTTAAAGCTTCTGGATCACATGACACTATACCTGCTTCCAATCTAGAATTCAAATATCGTAATATGTTTTCAGGCCATTTCTGCCACGTATGGCTGCATATGCGAGTATACAAGATACGGTGTACGAGTATGCAAAAGTCGTTATGCCGAAGTACAAGTATACAACCCAATACGTAATGGATGCATGTTCACCAATTACCATGAATTGCAAGGGAATAATCGGCAATGCCATTGCATACCACACATACGTGAATAATGGATAGTAATCATCGCCATGCTGGTATCCAACCGAGCTTTCGTAATGACCTGCGGCTGCAATAGTAATAAATACACTGAAAATAACGATCGTCAACCGCTTTGGCTTGAAGAATTGTGAGATTAAAGAAAGAATAGATGTAAACGGCTGCGGCGCCTGTGTCAATTATTTGGTGCCATCATGTACAGTCTCGGGATATTTATTGTTGGTTCAGAAATGTCAATAGTGATCGACTCTATGCAGGTCGGATCTAGCCGGTCGGCTTTCCCTCTGCAGTGTATTTCTTTATCCTTGCTGCAGGCTTTGTTTCACTCTTTGCCGCAGGGGCTGCTGGCGCGTTGTCGCCAAGAACCGTCTTGACGATACTGTCAACTGCCTTGTCAAAGGATGAATCGATATTTTTCTTGATGCCCGCAAGGCTCTTTTCAGCCTGCTTTGTAATGTCTGCAGATTCTGCATCTGCTTCTGCCTTGGCTTTTTCGACAATCTTTTTCGCCTCTTCATTTGCGAGGAGGACTATTTGCTGTCTTAGCTTGTCAATCTCCTCGTTCGAGTGTGCCACAATCCTCTTTTTCATTTCATCGACACGGCCGTAGAGTCCATCAAGATCAGTTTCTAGCTCAGATAACGCACTTACGATAGCTTCAACCGTAGAATGAGAGGTTGGTGGAGGAAGATTTGTCGTAGCAGTTTTTTCCTTGGCCAAGCCAATAAAAGAGAAAGTATAGAGCTATTTAAAGCAACACGCGGTCGTCAGGTGGTAAGGTTAAGGATGGCCTGTGCCATGTCGCCCTTGCTTTCTATGAGGGCTTGCATTGCCTTTTCTCTGGAGACATTGGCTTGCTGCATGACTAGGATAATGTCTTCTTCCTTGAATGATGGAACGTCGCGCTGCTTCTCTTCAATGTCGCTTGCAACGACTTGGAATATCGTACTGTCCTTGCCTTTCATTTCAATGACCTGTGGCTTGATAAGATAAAGCTCCTTGGTATCAGTCTTGATAATCACTTCCTCGACATTATCCATTGTCTTCATATCGAGACCCATCTTGTCGAGCATGCGCCTCATTTCGCGGTTACCGCCACGCATCATATGTTTCGAATTACTTTCTTCTACCTTTTAATCCTTGTCAGTTTCCTTCCGGCCACGCAGCCCTTCCCTGACCTTGACTGCAACCCCGCGTTTGTATTGCTTCATGACAGGAGCTGCAAGCAGTGAAACGCCGATGGCTATGACTTTGCCTCCATCCGTAATTGCCACGTCTGAACCTACGCGGACATTTGACCCGCAATGCTTTACATGCTTGCAGAAAAGAGAGCGGCCCTCGCTGACAAACGGAATAGCATCCTCCATAGGCGACACGCAATTTCCCACAAAGCTTTCAGTTCTGTCAAGCAAGTACTGGGCTCCAAATACTGTCAGTGCAAGACCGCCGTCTGTCCGTAGAGTGGCTGCAAGCTTGCCATCGATTCCAAAATTCTTTATTCTTCCGGTCCTTCTGGAGAATTCTAGCTGAAGGTCTGCGGGCAACGCCTTAGAAATGCCCGGGCCGAACAGGGCATCTACATGCTGTGATATCTTTTCGACGGCATTAATCGGAAGAGGATTCAAACAGGAAATCCATTTTATGTATACCTAATATATCTAGCGACCGCTTCTGGTTCAATCTATATAGCCACCGGTTAAAGATATATAGAATTTCATGATTTCCTTCGATGTGGAAAAGCTCGACGATGATGTCGGCAAAGTCAGTGAGAAGGATCTTGAGCAGAGGCAGGAAACCCGAAAGTTGCAATACACGGGGGGATCCTCATACATCGTTTCTCTCCCAAAGAAATGGATCCAAGATCTTGGGCTAAAACAAGGCGATCACGTCCATATTATCCGGCAGGCCAATTCGGTCCTTCAGATTGCCCCTGCGTCAAAGCGGATTACCAAGGAGCAAAAGGAGGCAACGATTGAAGTTGGAAAGGACAACAATCCCTACTTTATTGCCCGAAAGTTAATCGCGCTATATTTTCTTGGATACAACGTCATCACGATTGTTCCAAAGGAGGAAAGGCTCCTTGTCGAACAGAGGGAAGTGATAAAGAGCATCGTAAGACGCGTGCTCATGGGCACCGAGATAATTGCAGACTCGGCTACGGGAATAACGCTGCAAGTGCTTATCAACCTGCTTGACCTCTCTGTCGACGCCGCATTCAAAAGAATGCTTCTAATTGCCAAGTCCATGTATCGCGATACTCTACTTGCCCTACAGGAAAACAATCTAGAACTTGCCGAGCAGGTAATCAAGTCAGACGACGAGGTAGATCGCTTTAGCTTTTACATCGTCAGGCAGCTAAAGATCGCGATAAAGAACGAGCATCTGCTCAAAGAGATTGGTCTAGAAGAGCCCAGAAACTGCCTTGGGTACAGGCTGATAGCAAAATCTGTCGAGCGGGTTGCGGATCACGCGGCGATAATCTCAAAGGACATCATTGACATGCGCCGGCCACTCAACAAGGACATCGCTGACAAGATCTCTAACATGTGTGGCTTTGCGCTTGAAGTTCTTGACGACGCATGCCTCTCGATGTTCAAGCGCGACTATGAGGCGGCGGACAAGGCGATTGAAAAGTCCCGCAAGATAGACGACATGGAAAAGGCGATTCTGCGCTCTGTGACAAAGCCCAAAGACGTGAACGACCTCTACAGGATAAAGCTCATCACCGAAAATGTCAGGCGCGTTGCCGAATATGCTTCAGATATTGCAGAAATCGTCCTAAACATGACGGTCCAGCAGACCCTCCGAAGAAAGGATTAATTCCGCCACGGTGGTTTTGATTTACAGTGTCCTACTGCGAACTATGTGGCCGCCAGAATGCCGAGAAGCTAAAGGTTATTGTCGACGGCACTGTCTTTAACGTCTGCGTAGCATGCTCAAAGCACGGCAAGCCTTACGTCGCGCCTCAACTCGCTGCCAAGAGGAAAAAACAGGCTCCTGCGCGACAAACATCCAGAATTACAATGTCTGATCAGACAATGCTGACGCCGGATTTCGCTGGCCTTATACGAGATGCCAGGATGAAAATGGGTCTGACTCATGAACAGCTCGCAATGAAAATGAACGAGAAAGTACAGCTCTTGCGAAAATACGAGACAGGCGCGCTCAAGCCTGACGAGGTGCTCGCGAAAAAGCTTGAGCGGTTCTTGGGGATAAGGCTCTATGTCAGGAGCGACGACGCAGCTGGCGATGGCAGATAGATGGCCGGTCAAAGGACAGCTGTCCTCATCACATATCCTCTGGAACAGGCTAGCAGGGAGGCGATTTCCCTGGCAGACTCTGCAGGATATCACGTAATCAGAGTTGTGACCCACCACGAGCTCACAAGATCCAAGTTCGGCATCGGCAAAGGCAAAGCCGACCAAGTCAAGGCTGTTGTAGAACAACTACGACCCGATGTAATAATTTTTGATGAAGTTCTCAAGTCCCGACAAGTGTACAATCTTGCGAGACTGTGCAAGGTAGAGATTGTCGATAGGGAGAGGCTGATCCTAGAGATATTTGAGCGCCGCGCTAGCACCGCCGAATCAAGGATCCAGATAAAACTTGCGCAGCTTCGCTACGAGCTGACACGCGCACGCGACAAGGTAAAGCTTGCAAGAGCCGGCGAACAGCCGGGCTTTTTTGGGCTGGGCAAGTATGAAGCAGATGTCTATTATCTTGACATAAGGAGGCACATTGTGATACTCAAGAAAAAGCTGGAGAAGGAAGAAAAAAGGCGTCAGCTACACAGAAACCAGCGGGCCAGATCAGGACTGCCGACCGTGTCGCTGGCAGGGTACACATCCGCAGGCAAGACAACTCTGTTTAACACCCTTACAGGCGAGGCCAAGGATACCGGACAAGGACTCTTTACGACCTTATCCACAGCCACGCGGGCAATACAAGTGGACGGCGACAAAGTACTGCTAAATGATACAGTTGGTTTTGTGAGCAAGCTTCCGGCCTACATGATTGACGCCTTCAAGTCAACCCTCGACGAACTAAGGTACGCAAACTTGATCCTGCTCGTCATTGACATTAGCGAACCATTGGACGGGCTCGAAAAAAATACGCAAGCTCTGTTGATGTGATAAGCGAATTTGAGGTGCCACCGACAAGAATTATTTATGTACTGAATAAAGTTGATTCCACCACTATGACCGACGCTTTTGATAAAGCCGGGGAGCTGGGCATCCTGGACACAAAGCGCGCTGTTCCGATTTCTGCTAGCACGGGTCTTAATCTTGACCAACTGAAGGACATGATACGGTCCATGCTTTTTGACAAGTCTCAACCTAGCAAAGAAACCGAATTGCCAGCCCTTGAGGAGGAAGAGTCCGGGGCGTGAGAGTTCATGTATTGAGGATAGGCCACAGGCTTGTGCGCGACGACAGGGTAACGACCCACGCAGCCCTGGTAGCTAGAGCGTTTGGCGCAGAAAAGATCTACATGACCGGGATAGACCAGTCTGTGGCCAAGACGGTGTACGACATCGGCAAACGATGGGGCGGTGAATTTGAATTAGAGATAGTTGAAGACTGGAAGCCGGTTGCGAAAAACTGGAAAAGGAGTGGTGGGACTATCGCACACCTGACAATGTACGGCGTTAGGGTAGACACTGCAATGAAGTCGCTTAGGAAGAAAAATGACGTTCTCGTCGTAGTTGGTTCTGAAAAGGTTCCCCGCGAGGCCTACGAGCTGGCTGACTACAATATTTCTGTCGGCAATCAGCCCCATTCTGAAATAGCTGCTCTGGCAATTTTTCTCGACAGGATCTTCCGCGGGAAACAAATCGCAAAGGAATTTTCAGGCGGTCGCCTAAAAATTGTGCCGAGCGAAAAGGGCAAGGTCGTGCAGGATAACACGTAATCTTTTAATTGCTATCTGGCAGGCACTATTGTAGTGATGACACTAACCTGCGCCGATCGCAATTCAGCGAGATGAGGAAATGCACCTCGACTGATACACAGTTATATGGTGCACCCAAATTTTTTGAGGGTCATCACTGCAAGTTCTTGCCAGCGTAGAGGTAATCTCAAGTGACTTCGGACGATCGAAATTCCGGCTTTTCCAGCAGCCCTTCGTCGTAACGGTTTCTGCGCAGTAAATCCGACATCGTTACTGCCGCCCGAACTGTTCTTGCTACATCCTTCCTGAAACGCGCTTCATCCTTCATGGTATCGTAGTTATTCTCGGTGTCTTCAGCATACCAGCCTCTGCTCCATCCCACGAACGGAAACTTGGCTAGAACAAAACCGAGCTGCGTCCAGAAAGACATCATTTCGCCGGCAACATGTTGAATGTTGTCCTGACCGCCTGTAATTATGAACGCCGCTACTTTGTCCCGAATTAACATATTGTCGTAGGTCGGCATCTGATTTTGCACTGAGTTGAGCCGCTGCACCATCTTGTAGTAAAGTGAGCTTGCGCTGCCCCAGCGAATCGGCGAGGCGACAACTACTATATCGGCCCAGACTATCATCCGGTCATAGATCTCGATCATCTGGTCATCTTTGTCCATCTCTGAAATGGAACAAGGAAAGATGCATGCCTTGGGATTTTTTGAATAATATCCTTCGCAATCCTTGATATTTAGCTGCCGCAGTCTGACCATCACAGTTTCTGCTGCTAGCTGTGTTCTGGCGTGGTCCAGAGCGTACTGCAGCGCAGTCTCTGACGTACTTGGACGGGGGGCAACTTTGTCATTGGCATTTGTGGTAGAGATTCCAAGCACCCGAACTTTTCGAAGTTCGATTGAGGGGATACGACTGGCAGAATCAGCTGAAGCTTGTCGCAAATAATTCGTTACCGCGTCTTCTACGTCTGTGTATTTCTTGTGCGGCTTGGAGACTCGCTTGCCTTTATGGACTGGATTTGGATCGACGTAAACCTTGTCATCTACGATGGCTGTCTCGTATGAATTAACACTGTCTCCACCTTCATGTGGAGACTTGCCGTCAACAACACTATACTTCCACCCATGCCAAGGACAAGTAACGATGTTGTCCTGGACGATGCCCTTGTTCAGTGGTCCTCCTTTGTGCTGGCATCTCTGCGATATGGCATAGAATTTCCCGTCCAAATTGTAGAGCGCAACTTCAAGCACATTCCCCGCAGTCGTTGTTAGGACAAAACTCTTCGATTCGCCCGGCCGTACCTCTCTGGTCGAGCAGACGTAACATGGCATATCCATGCTGATTCAAAGTCTTCTCGATTTTCATAGCAGATATGGATATCCACAATTCATTTTGATTGAGACGTTCGTTCCCTTAAGCACTGGCGGCTCGCTCAGATTCGCTGTTCTCGCCGTCTCGCTAAGGCATATTGTCCAGTTGTGCTAGCTGAGGAATCATTGTGGTGAAAGTAGCGCCTACTCCATCTGCATTATTTTCTGCTATTATGTGTCTATCATGCACCACGACTTTCATTTTTCATCACGACTTCTAGCTAAATGGATAGTAAGTCACAGGGTAATCTACACCTTGTATTCTCGAAAACATGAGATACTCATTGATACCGTAGTCGAACAGTTAGCAATTCAAGGTCATCAAGTCGATTCGTTTCAGAATCCTCATGACTGCTTCATGAGCGCCGCTATAGAGTGTGCAGTCTCTGACTTTGCGAATAGTACACTTATCTTGTCGTCCTTTCGTTTTTTGGACGGATTCATTTCAAGTATGTTGAGCTGCCCATTTACCATAAACTCTAGCTGGAGCGACTTTCTGTTGATAAAGGCGTTTCTTATGGCAAATCGCTTGCCGGCAATGCTGTCTTCCCGTGAGATTTCAAGTGCGGTAAGCTTGCTTACCGCGTCCACAAATGCATTGAGCAGTTCGAACAGAGGGTCTGGCTTGTCGTCCTTTGCAGCGATTGCCCACTTGACCCTGCTCTCTGACATCGAGGCTAGTATGTCAAAGCTCTTTACAAATTCGCCAAAGACTGATTCCATCGTAACATCAATGACATGATCTTTTTGCCTGACAAACTGCGAGGTGACTTTCTGATCGGTAAACTCCATATCGCGATATTTTGCATAAAGCAGTGGTTGGCCGTACTTTACAACGTACGCTTCGCACCCCTCTATCTGAGAAACGAGGCGTTGGAAATAGGCCTTTGACGTCGGATTTCTGACAGCCGCGTTTAGCTTTGCGATAATCATAAGTTTGAGAAGATCCCGCACAAAGTCGTCCGCATATCGCGGATGGTCCTCAAAATCGTAGCGGACTTCTTCTACTACCAAGGTCACTAGACTACGCCGTCAGTCTGGATTTATTTCTTCCATCCGTTTCCTAAGTACCCTGGTGTTGTTATTTACAGCGTCACCAGATCCCATCCATGAAAGTTGATTCTAGACCCGGTTTAGGTGGTGCAAATCGCAGAAAAGCCAAAAGACAGAAAAAACACTCTGATGTCTAATTTCTGCATGGCAGATTGGCTATTCGATACCTTCTTTTTTGCGCCGTATTTCCGTATTATCGGCCAAGTCTTCTACCGGCGCATTTTCAAAAGTCTCCGCTTCCTCTTGCTCTGTCTGCAATGGCACGTTGAATTTCTCGTTATGCCTAACTACGCGCTCGGCAGAATTTTCAGGGCTATCCTCTGATCCATGGCTCATGATCGAATCATTCGTCTTTATGATAAAAATAGGTATCAGCAGTATGCAGTGTTTCAATGCGTTCCTAATCAACAAAGTCCTCAACTGGCTACAAGAGCTCTGAGCAGCTAGACTGCGCAGCCCAACTTTTTATCACAGATTTTCCTAGCCTATCTTCCAGTAGTGTTTATCCCTTGTTTTCCTGTCGACAGCGGCCCTAAAACTGCATCCAAGACCGATATCTATTCTAATATGCAAGACGGGCGGCCATAAGGATCCTTTTAGCTATCCGGTCGGAGTGATGCGTAATAATCGCGCTTTAGCAGTGATTATTAGGGCGCATGGCTGTCTGCCAAATTATTGAGCGGGCGCGGTTTTGCCTTCACTCCATCTAGTGAAAATATTCAGCAGAGCAATATCGCCCGCTTTATGAAAAAGCATGAGATATCAGACTGGCGCCAGTTAGTAAAGAGGGCAAATAGCGATATCGAATGGTACTGGGATGCGGTCAATAATGACCTCGGCATAGAATGGTTCACCAAGTATGACAGGGTCTATGATTCCTCTGACGGCATCCCCTTCACAAGATGGTTTCTAAACGGCAAGTGCAACATTGTTGCAAACGCAATTGACAGGCATTCCAGAATTCAGCCAGACAAGGCGGCGTATGTCTTTGCAGGAGAGTCAGGATCCAAAAAGGTGACGTACAGTGAGCTTGACTTGCAGGTAAATAAGCTCGCTCAGGCGCTATCAGATTCGGGAGTCGGCAAAGGCGACGTAGTTGCTATCTATATGCCGATGGTTGAGCAGGCGTTCTATGCGATTTTTGCATGCTCCAAGATTGGGGCGATACACACCACCATTTTCTCTGGTTTTAGCGCACAGGCGCTTCGCTCAAGGCTAGTCGATTCAAAATCAAAGATCCTTATCACTGCAGATGCCATTAGGAGAAGAGGAAAGGATATCGACCTCAAGGAGCGCTGGAGCGAGGCTATCCGAGGAACGTTAGTGTCTAAAGTGATCAGCACCGGCAACGGTGCGACAAACTATGCTGACTTTGTAAATGGAAGCCGAAAGGGCGTCACCAAACCAATGGGTTCAGAGGATCCTCTGTTCATACTTTATACTTCAGGTACTACAGGCGAGCCAAAAGGAACGCTTCAGGTGCATGGCGGCTTTACACTAGTCGCTGCCCAGCAGGCTGCCTATGTCGTGGACATGAGGCCTGAAGATACCCTGTTCTGGTATGCGGACATTGGCTGGATAACGGGGCAGGTATGGTCGGTTTACGGGAGTGCCATCATCGGAGGAACTTCGATTATCTATGACGACGCAATTGACTATCCAGCTGCTGACACGTGGTGTGGATTAATCGAGCAGCACAAAGCAAGCATCTTTGGCGCTGCGCCAACTGCCATCAGGGTATTTATGAAAAACAAGATCGACCCAAGCCGTTATGATCTATCTTCACTCAGGGTGCTTGCGGCAACCGGAGAGCCGATAAACAAGGATGCTTGGAAATGGTACTTTGAAAAAGTCGGACGCAGTCAATGTCCCATAATCAATGTGTCGGGAGGCACTGAAATTGGCGGGGCAATTGTTGGCGCGCTTCCCGTAATGCCGCTCAAAGAGTGCACGGTGGGATGTCCTATTCCCGGCTTTGATGCAGCTGTCTTTGACGATGAGGGAAGGAGCATCTCCGAGGGCGAGGGGTACCTTGTGATAAGAAAACCGTGGCCGTCAATGACAAGGGGCGTGCTGAACAATCCGGGCAGGTTTGCCGACTCGTACTGGTCTAGGTACAAAGACGTTTGGTACCATGGCGACATGGTCCTGATAGATTCCGACGGGCTGTGGTACATGCGCGGCCGAGCCGATGATGTGATAAAGGTCTCAGGTCACAGGATTGGAACTGCAGAGATCGAAGATGCAGCCGCCTCGCACCCCGCAGTGGCAGAAGCGCTGGCCATCGGAAAGCCCGACGACCTCACAGGCGAGTCAATAGTGCTCTGCGTCGTCCTAAAGGACGGCACAAACGCGGATCAGGTGAAATCAGAACTAGTCAAAAATGTTGAAAAGGCAATCGGCGGGTTTGCACGTCCTGACGAGGTAAAGATAGTTTCGGAGCTTCCCAAGACGAGAACGGGCAAGCTTCTCAGGCGGCTCGCGAGGGCCAAGATTGCAGGCAGTAAAGTCAACCCGCAGGACATCTCTTCGGCTGAGAACCCATGGTGCCTTGACGACTTTTGACGAAGTGCTATATCGCTAGCGATAGAATATCATCATGGCTCATTGAGATTGTCGATTCACGCATTTGCAAATCTTTATTTTGTCATTGGATTCGACTAGCAACATAGATGCGGACCGAAGGCGACAGTGACAGGAAAAAATTCGAGCTCCCCGGAAGCAAGGCACACTATGCACCCTCACTTTTATTCACAATTACCCACATGCAGCTTGACATTGACCCGGATTTTGAGGAGAAAAAGATCAGCTGTCGCCAGCGCCTTGACATTTTGATAATAAGGGACACGGACTCTGTCGAGCTTGACGCCTCAGAGCTTGAAGTCAGATCTGTTTCGCTGTCAGGCAAGCTTGAATTTCGGGCAATCGGCGACAAGCTTGCGATAAAGCTTGGCAGGACATACAAGGAGGGGAGCGCGATAAGGCTTGACATCTCGTACTCTGCGCGGCCGCGCAAGGGGTTCTACTTTGTTTCGCCAGACAAACACTATCCCTCCAAGCATGTTGAAGCATGGACGCAAGGAGAATCCACCGAGTCAAAGAACTGGTTTCCATGCATCGACCACCCGCAAGTCAAATTCACAAGCGAAATCTCTGTCGCTGCCCCGGCGGGCATGATAGCGATCTCAAACGGCAGGCTAGTCAGAGTGGACAAGAAAGGCAGAGACCAAGTATACCGCTGGTCAGGGTCGAACCCTCATCCAGCCTACCTTACTTCAGTTGTGATAGGCAGCTATTCACAGACTGGCGACAAGGATCTGCTGCAGTATTATGTTCCGCATGATAGAAAGCAGGATTGGGCAAGGTCGTTTGAGCATACTGCAGAGATGCTCAAGTTCTTTGAAGAGTATCTTGGTACGAAATACCCGTTTGAAAAGTATTCGCAGGTGGCAGTGCAGGACTTTGTATATGGCGGCATGGAAAACTCTAGCTGCACCACCCTGACTCTGGATACGCTGCACGACAAGAAGGCGCATCTCGACTTTACAAGCGACTACCTTGTATCGCACGAGCTTGCACACCAGTGGTTCGGAGATTTCGTGACGTGCAGGGACTGGCAGCATGTCTGGCTAAACGAGGGCTTTGCGACCTACTGCGAGGCGCTCTACTGGGAAGCCAGCAGAGGCAGGGATGAATTCCAGTACTATGTAATGCTGACCGCAGACGATTACCTTGAAGAGGCCGGAACCCGTTATACGCGGCCGATTGTCACCAAGGTCTACAAGCACCCGGACGACCTCTTTGACAGGCACACGTACGAAAAAGGCGGCTGCGTTCTGCACATGCTCCGCAATCATGTGGGCGACAGCCATTTCCGGAGGTCACTCAAAACGTACCTCCATCGGTATGCAAACAGCACGGCAGAAACAGACGACCTTCGCAAAGTATTCGAGCTTGAAACTGGCAAGAGCCTGCAGCAGTTTTTTGACCAGTGGGTGTACAAGGAAGGCCACCCGATACTAAAGGTGCAGTTTTCGGCAGACGAAACCTTTGCCAAGATAAAAGTAGAGCAAACGCAGCCAGGCGAACCTTTTGAATTTGCCCTTGACGTCAAACTGGTTTTTGCAAAGGGAGTAAAGTCCTATACTTTCAACATAACCGAAAAGGAGTCCGCGCTCCAGATCCCGGTGGACAGGCAAGTCGAATGGTTCTCTGTCGACCCGGAATTCAAGATTCTCAAGTCGATTTCTGTAAAGGCGCCGAAAGAGATGCTTATGATGCAGCTTCGCCATGGAGCCACCGTCATAGAGCGGGTCGAGGCAGCAAGAGCGCTCAAGGACGATTCTTCTGAAGCAGTCGTAGACGCACTCTATTCTGCAATCATGGAGGACAAGTTCTGGGGCGTCTCGGCTGAGGCGGCAAAGACTCTGGGCTCGATAAAGACAGACTATGTTTATGAGACTCTAAAAAAATCCATCAAAGTAGATCATCCAAAGGTGAGGCGGGCGGTAGTCAGGGCCATCGGGGGCTTTAAGAAAGAAGAACTAGTCGGCATACTAAAGCCTGCGCTGCAGGAAGACGCTAGCTACTTTGTCCAGTCAGAAGCCGCGGCTGCCATTGGCAAAACAAAGAGCAGGCAGGCGATCGCAGTCCTGAAAAAGGTGGCGGAAGGTACAAGTTTTCAGAATGTAGTCGCGCAGGGAGCCATAGCGGGGCTCAAGGAATTTGCCGGCGACAAAGAGATAGCGGCCTTTCTTGTAGACAAGAGCAAGTATGGGAGCCACCACAGGATCAGGGAGGCTGCGACTTTTGCACTTGGCAAATTCGTCCGCGAGGTCCCCGGAGTATCCGATCATCTAAAGACTCTGCTTGGAGACAAATGGTTCCGCGTGCGGATAAATTCGTGCAGGGCATTTGCCGACGCGGAAGATGCAAAAGCGATTCCGGACCTAGCGCGGGCTTCTGAAAACGACCTTGACCACAGGGTAAGGAGGGTCGCGGAGGAATGCATTAACCTGATAAAGGAATCTACAAGCAAGCCCCGGGAAGTCGCAGAGATGAGAGATGAGCTCGACAGGATAAAGTCAAAGAACCTCGAACTCCTCCAAAAGGTTGACAGGCTGGAGCGGGAATTCCGCTAGGCCACTTCCGCCAGGAACCCGGATACCAGCTTGTTAAAGAGTACGGGCCTTTCGGCATGGGGCCTGTGCCCGCAGTTCTCCAACATCACTATCCTGCAATTTTTCATCCGGAGAAATGGCTCTACATATCTTACAGGGATCATGATGTCCTCCTTGCCCCAGATCAAAAGCGTCGGCGAGCCTATCCTGTTGAGCCGGCCTTGGAGGCGCGGCGCAGCTGCGCTCCCCTTCAACGCTGACAGAAACGCCTCCTTTGCCCCTGGCTCGGAGAACCGTTCAAAGACTATGCGCGCATAGGCTTTATCCACAGGTTTTCTGTCGACTGCGAAAAGTGCCTGCTTTGTTTCTTCAATGGAGCGGGCAGAGGTGACTTTGATGTATCGTTTCAGGGCGGGACTTGCCTTGAATGAGCGGGGAAGGGCTCCTGCGGGGCTTACAAGCACCAGCTTGTCGACAATGTCTGGGCGGGCTATTGCTACTTCGCAGGCGATGTGGCCTCCAAGTGAAGAGCCCACCATTGATGTCTTTGCCAGGCCCAGACGCTCAATGAACTTGACGAGAAAATCTCGATAAAATGACATTGCGTAGCTTATGCGTGGCTTGTCGCTCTGGCCAAATCCCGGAAGGTCGAGTGCGATTACCCGGGCGCTCCTTGACAGGAAATCGAAATTATTTGACCAGCTTTCCACAGATCCCCCGAGACCATGAAGGAGAATCACAGGGCTACCCTTTCCGCGCTCGGCCATCCTGATCCTGAATCCATCTACTACCAGGTTCTGAGCCAATTCCAGAGTGCGGAATTGCTTAGCTGTTTAAAACTTTGCTGTAGAGCAGGAACTGTTCGGATTCCTGAATTTCAAGTCCCTCGATGATGGAGGTCATTTTCTCGTCCTGCTGGCACAGAACGTGCAGCCTCTCGTATTTTTCATCCAGATACAGGTTTGTGGCAAACGCGAGGAGATTACCCAGGACCTTTTCGTCCTGCGAGTCAAGGTAGACTATTTGCAGAATGTTTTTTCTGTTCCAGTAGCCACGCCTGTTAAGCACCGCCATGCCGGCCACCGGAGTCCCTGATATGACGACTCTGCCTTCGCTGACAAGCGCCTTGAGCGATGCATGGTCAAGCGCATACCAGTGCCATGCCTTGACGTAGGTTTTCGCAGACAACTCATAGATCCTGGATGCTTCGAGATATTCCAAGATGGCGTCGAGTTCGTCTGCGGAGGCAAGCCTTGCATTTGAAGACCTCTTGTCTATTCGGTCCCCTGTGCTGTAGTAGGCCCATTCTGAAATCGCCGAGAATCCGTTTCTTTCCATCATCCTCTGCGACGCCGCATTGTTTTTGGCAACGATGGCAAGCGCCCTAGTTGCCCCTTTTTCCTCGCCAAACTCTAACATCCTGCCAAGGAGCGCGGAGGCAAGCCCTGAACGCCTGTGAGACGGATGTACTCTGACTCCTTCGAGCCAGGTGTCCTTTGAATCAGGACACGCTGCAACATGCGCCAGCCCAACCTTTTTGCCTTCGGTTTCTGCTACAAACAATTTCCCTTGACTGTCATGCAGCCAAAGATCCCAGACCTGCTCGATATAGTCGCCCCAGCTAAACGTATTGGCGCAAAAGCTGAGGATATCGTCTCTATCGCCTTGCGTGGCATTGCGTACCGCAATCAATGCGCCGATTCAGACGCAGCTGCATCTTGCATCTCTTTCATCATGGTTGCGACAAACTGATTTACGTTAGTGATAAACTCGGTTGCTCCGCCAAGCGATCCGGTCTCGTTGAATATCGTCACGACGTACGAGTTTGTATCGAATTGGCTGATGCGCATGTCGCTCCAAGAGTCATGCACCAGCTCATCCCCGGTCCTTGACGTCAGCTGCACGGCATCCATCGGGTTCTTGTGCCCGATATACTTGCCAGCGAGAGACGGAATAGAGTCGATTCTACTAAGCCGGGACAACATCCTCTGAAAATGGCTTCCGGTTACAATGGAATGATAAACAACACGTACGGCATAGATTTCGTCCTGCAAGCTAATTCCCAAGTGTTGCCGAAGCGAATCAGCCACGAAATTCAGGCATGCCAGAGTCTCTGAAACAGGCTCTTTTACTGCATTTGGGTAGCTCATGACTTGCAGTATCCTAAACGGCAAGGCATTTGACTGGACCGCGCCAATCCGGAAGCCCTGCCTGAAAAAAGTGACCGTATTTTGCATCGGGTGGCCCGCGCTGTCAGGTGCCGAGCTTGCCGAAAATCCATCGGACTGGCTGAAAGTAGCGTCTAGCTTGTCCGTATCGAGCACGGGAGTGCGGAAATAAAGCTGCACGTTAAACTGGGTGATGTGGACATCCAACTAGCTGCTCACGGCCTTTGCGGAAGATTCTGGGTCGGCAGTAATAACCGAAAGCCACGGCCTCAGAGCATCGGGGTTGAGCTTTACCAGATCTAGTTTTGCCTCCTTCAAAAGTTGCGTCCCGTCTTCGGGGTAATCGGCAACCACAACTATTCTTTTTATCCCGACGCTGATTGCCATCTTGCTGCATTCGATGCAAGGGGCAAAGGTCGAATAGAGAGTCGCGCCCCGCGTGCTTCCCGCATTTCCAAAGAGGGCGCACTGCATTATCGCGTTCGCTTCGGCGTGAGTACAATGACACCTGTCGAGGCCTTCGCCGGATTTTACCTCGCCTCTCACCCTTGCCATGCAGCGCGGGCAGCCGCCTTCAAAGCAGTTCTTTATGCCAGGCGGAGTTCCGTTATATCCGGTTGCTATCTGCCGGTTGTCTTTGACGATCACGGCTCCGATGTGCCGGGTCAGGCAGTTTGACCGAAGCTTGGCAATCTCTGCCTGCAACATGAAATAAGTGTCCCAGTCTGGCCTCTGCATTATGCAAGCTCGGTTGGAATTGCTATAAAAATTGTATGCACGCTGGACGAATTCGGATGGCGAATCCAAGCAGAATGTATTTCAGATCGGACCGTCCTTCCGTCTCTTTTCTAACGTGAATCCTGCTGGGAGTATTTTCGTAGCAATTCTCGCGTTTGGTGCAACGGCACTACATAGCTTGATCCCCCACACCTCAGACTCAACATCTATGCCTATTGCCCAATCCGAATTAGAGAATCAAGCCGATTGTCAGTTTTTCAAGATAGATTCAGGCGAACCTCTCATTAGGAACCTAGATGGCGAAATAATCAAAGAAACAAACCAAGGTTCGCAGGTTGTCTTGGAAGTTTCGGCAAAAGGGATGTGCGATATCAAGCGTCACCCAATGGTTTTCTTATTTGAAGTAAGAGATTGGTCAGGACTTGCTCAATTCTTGTCATGGCAGAATACCACGATAAGTTCAGACCAGACATTCACCGTACAGTCCTCTTGGATAGCTGGCGAGCCAGGCGAATACCAGCTGCGATATATTGCGCTTACTCGTGAGATGCTTCTTAGTCCTCAGCCAATCAGCCTTGTTCACACATATAATTTCAAAGTGGTATGAGCGTGCCTAATCTGGCTGAAATTCCAATAAAGATTTGGGAAAAGTCATCAGCCTACGCAAGAAGGTTGATGGCTTCTGAATTCTTGTCCTTTTTCCTTGTCCTGTCGCCCGTCCTTTTGGTAATGCTTTCTATCGTCCCAAGCGCAAACACATACCGGATGCCTTCGCCTCTCATTTCAGGTGTTAGCATGTTGTTCATTTTTTCCACGTCGTCTCTGACGTATTCTTCAGAGTGCTTGTTCGTCCTTGCGACAATGTACATGAATGCGTCTCCCCTGTACTTGTGGATCTCAAAAACCTGCATCAATTCATAATTTCAAAGGCCAAGTCAGTACTTGTGGTCAACAAAGTTTCGCCATCTGGCAAAATTTCAAAGCAGAGGTCTAAAAAAATTTAGTGCTTTTCTGCCAATACGCGCTTTCTGCGCAGCGCACTTTCGTCGCGCACCAGCCGCAATCCAATTACGCCCGCTATGGCGGCCATCGCTGCCATCCCTGCAAGGGAATAGAGATCCGGGCTCATCGGCGAATGCCGACCTCGATAGGAGCCAGCTTGCGTCGGCTAATTTTCCATGCGGCCTCCATGGCTGCCAGTGTAGGCGCGAATCCAAGTGCCACCCAGGCAATCGCTTCAAAGATTTCCATTGCAGCTGAATTCATGGCTGCGAGCAAGATTAAGGCTGCTCATATAAGCCACATAGTAATCAGATGCAGATCATAAAAGTCTCATTACAAGCCGGGTATCAGCAGCGCTATTGCTTTATCATAACCCAGTTTTACTTTTCAAAATCAAAATAGACGAAAGGTAAAACCTCTTGGCAAACGTCATGATGTAGGGCGCAAAATGCTTGCGTCCTGGAAGGTGGGTTGTCACAGTGTGGCATTTCCAGCCCCACTTTCCGTTTATTAGAAAAGAGAACGGCTCAGAGCTAGAAAGCCATCATCATCACCGTTCTTTATAGTGCAGATCTCCTATGTCGAGCCTGCCTGATAAACGTTAAGAGCGGGGCAGCCCAGTTTGGACTAGTTGGCAAAGAACTCAGAGATTTCCAGGGCGCTGCGGGAGCTCGGCTTCCTTGTCGAAGTCGAGGGAGGCGACAATGTGCAGTTCAAGGCCAGGGCATATTACAAAGCAGCTGATACTATTGCAAGTTGGACCGAGAACGTCTCGGAGCTGTACGCTAAAGGAGGAATCAATACCCTGTTGCAGATCCCTTCGATAGGCAGGGCGATTGCAGCAAAGATTGAACAGTTTATCAGAGAAGGCAGAATTGGCCAGCTTGAAGAGCTCAAGGCAAGGATCCCGATAAACACAGCCGAGCTGCAAGGAATAGAAGGGCTCGGGCCAAAGACGATCAAGGTCCTCTATGATAAGTTGCAGATAACGGATCTGGCGGGTCTGGAGCGCTCTGTCGCAGAAGGACGGCTCCGGGGCGTACCGGGCTTTACCGAGCGGAAAGAGAAGGACATGCTCAAAAGGATAGAGTTCTTTCGCAGGGGCAAGGGCAGGAGGATAATTGGTGAAGTCTATCCGCTCGTGAAGCAGATAGAAGCCCGGCTCTTGAAATTGGCAGGAGTCAAGCAGGCTGTTGCTGCAGGCTCGGTGCGCAGAATGAGGGAGACCATTGGAGACATTGACTACCTGGTGTCATCGGATAGCCCCGAGGTGGCGTTAGATTTTTTCGTCAAGATGGCAGAGGTCGACGAGGTCATTGCAAGAGGGCCGGCGAAGGCGTTTGTAAAGCTCGCCGGAGGCATCGATGCAGATCTCCTCGTCGTTCCGCCGGAGAGCTGGGGTTCTGCATTGCAATATTTTACCGGGAACAAGGAGCATTCAGTAGCGCTCCGCAGGATAGCTATTGCAAAAAGCCTGCGGCTGAATGAATGGGGAGTCTATGAAGGCGACAAAAAAATCGCGGGCGAAACAGAAGAGCAGGTCTACGAAGTGCTCGGCCTCCAGTGGATACCACCTGAAATGCGTGAAGATAGAGGCGAGATAGAGCTTGCCGTGCAGAAAAAAATCCCCAAGCTGATAGAGTATGGAAGCCTGAAGGGCGACCTTCAGGTGCATACCGAGAGAAGCGACGGCACGGCGAGCATGGAGCAGATGGCGGCAGCCGCCAAGGAATTTGGGCTTGAGTATATTGCCATCACTGATCATACAAAGAGCCTAGCCCTTGCAGGCGGGCTAGACGAAGAAGAGCTGCTTGACCAGGCAAGCAAGGCGGGTGCGCTAAGCGACTCGCTTGACGGTATGCGCGTCCTTTCTTCAGCAGAAGTCAACATCATGAAAGACGGCAGCCTTGACATAGCGAGCAATGTGCTGGACAAGCTCGACATCGTCGGCGCGGCAATACACTCGAATTTCTCACTGCCGATTGAAGTTCAGACAGAGAGGCTTGTAAAAGCTGCAAGAAATCCAAGTGTGGACATTCTTTTCCACCCGACAGGGAGACTTATCAATAAGCGCGAGGGCTACCCTGTTGACATTGAAAAGGTGATAGATGTTGCCCTTGACACCCGCACCGCCCTAGAGATAGACGCGCACTATGACAGGCTGGACCTAAAAGACGAATATGCCAGGATGGCAGTGCAGAAAGGGGTCAAGCTGACAATAGATTCTGACGCGCACCACCCGGTGCATTTCGCTTACCTTGTCTTTGGGATTGCTCAGGCAAGGCGGGGCTGGGCTACAGCGAATGACGTTCTCAACACCCTCCCGGCCGAGAAACTTCTCAATGCCTTGAAGTAAATCATATATCAGGAATGCTATTTCACATATGGCGTGCGCACTAGCGTAGAAAGAGACCCACGCACCGAGAGGAAAATTTACCTGGGCGTCTTTTACTTTTGCTCTTTTATCATGGCAGCTGTCACCCTTTATTCGCTTTATGTCAGCCTCAACGAATACATGCTGACTGGAAGGGTCGTCATTGGGGAAGTCCTTGTAGAGACCGAGTTTCCATTCCCTGGTCTGGCAAAGCTGGTCACGTATCTGATGATTGCGTCAGTCATGGGCTGGTATTGCGTTGTAAAGCTCGGGGGAGACGCGGTAAGCAACATACCAAAATCGCTCAAGGCCGTTCTCCAGCTGACAGTTCTGGCAATAGCCATAGTGGCGCTGTACGAATTTGTTTACAACTTTATCGTATGGAATTCCCTTATCACTGCCGATGCGATACAGGGAATAATTGATTTTGATGACCTGAACGTTTCATATCCAAACCCAAAGACGCCGTGGAACCTGGTATTTGCGACCAAGATGTCACTTGCAGCATTTCTGATTTCAGCGCATGGGTTCTATACGATGAGCAAGCCGAAAAAGGAAAAGCTAGAGTAGCCACTCTTTGATTCTTGTGCGCTCAAATTCCTGTTTTTTCTCATAGTTTTCCTTGGAAGGAGCATCGAGTCTGACCACGGGCCCGGCCTGGTTGTAAAAGTCAGCCGCAAGATAGCCCGCCTGGCCGTCGCCAACCTCCATGAAGCAGTAGCCCTCCCCAGAAAATGACGCAGCTGTTGGCTTCGCTCCGATCTCGTCCATTATCTGCTGTGCCACGACTTTTGCCTGCTCTTCTGCAAAGATGCCTGCCTTGGGCATGGCAAGCGTACCCACCTTGATCTCTGTGACGTCGCCTACCGCAAATACGTTCTTGGCCGCAGTTCTCATTGTGTGCTTGTAGATGGAAACCCAGTCAGCGCCAGCTGTTAGCCCGCATTTCCTGACGACTTCTGGTGCCCTGTGTGGAGGGATTCCTATCAGTAGGTCATAGTCCGCAACGGCTCCGTTTTCAAATTCAAGCCGCCTGTCTGACACAGATTTCAGCTTGTGTGATGCGTTAAAGCGGATTCCATGCTTTGAAATTGTGTCGACTACAACAGAGCTCACCTGAGGACCAGCGACAGGCATTGCTACTGGAGCAGGGCAATAGACATCGATCTTGGCTGATTCACTCGCGCCGCTCTTTGCAAAAATATTGCTTATGATTATCGATGCTTCGTATGGCGCAGGTGGACACTTGTATGGCATTCCCATTATGGCGATAGCCACTTTGCCGCCATTCATGGAAAGAAGCCGCTGCCTGATCTTTGGTACTTGAATGGGATCGTAAAGGTTATGGCCGTTATCTACAAATTCGGGGATCCTGTCTGGGACTAGCTCGGCGCCCAGCGCCACTATCAGGTAATCATATTCAATCCGGCCATGATTTCTTGCCTCGACGATGCCTGCGGCCGTGTCTATCCGGGTCACTTCGTCATTAAGGTACTCTATCCCCTTGGCGTTGAGCCCAGCAAGCGGTGTCTGGGATTCTTCCAGCCTTCTGGATCCTTCGAGAATCCAGAGCTTGACAAGACCCATCATGAACCAGCTTTTCTGGTCAAGAACGATAACGCGGTGCTCGGCTGAAAGGTTCTTTCGGAGCATGTTGGCGGCCGCAAGTCCTCCAAATCCCGCACCTAGAATCAGAATTCTTTTTCCCATAACGATGATTCTCACAGAGTGTGTAAAAACTTTTTAGGGGTGCATGCTTTTATCAAACATGGTGTCTGACGAAAAAGAAATTGCAAAAGAAGATTCCAATCGACCCGTTTATGATGATGCAACGCTTGAGCAAATGAAGCGATACTACAAAGTAGATGACAATGACGAACTGCTGAAATACATCAAGACCCATGGCATGCACAGGCACATCGACATTCTAGACGAGAGCAAGTCAGCCTAATCTCACTCTCATTTCAGAACCATCCGTTTTTACAACGCTCTCGTTGTCCTGCACTCCCCATTTCCACAAGGCCTTCCAATGAGAATTTCCTCTCGCTATTGGTTCTAGGTCGACGCAGTGCCTTGATCCCTTTGAGTCAAAGTAGGCAGGACAGCGCATTGCTATAGTTCCTGTGGCAGAATTTTGCTCAGGTACTGAAACGCCCGCTTGGTAAAAGAATGCGTTGCCTGTATCGGCGTTAGAGATCGGGTTGCCTACAGGTATCACGCCTAAATTGAAATAAGGATTCCCTATTTCAGGCGAAACAAACTTGCTATATTCTTTCCAATTATTGTCTGTGCCGTAATACCACTTTACCGTCCTTTCATCCGGCTGCCATTCCATTGCCAGCATGATGGCGTTGGATGCAACCTCGGCAGGAAGAGAGACTATTGCCTGATGCATTGTCGATATCCATGGAAAACCCGAGCAAGCGACATTGTAGTCGCAGCTCTCCCACGCACGGGCCGCAAGGAATGTCCCCGAGTTGTTGAAGAACAGGTCAGCCCGGTAGCCGTAATCGAGGCCGTCCTTGCAGCAGTTGGGAGACTGGGCCCCGATACCAGCAAACAAAAGTCCCTGACTGAGCCTCTGTCGAACTGTTCGAGGGCGACTTGTACTTCAACTCTCTTTGTCGATAGATATGTTTCAGACTGGTGGTAAGCGCCCGAGTAATATGTCGGTTCTGGCAATATCGCTCGGTCAGGCTCGGATGAAAGGTTCATGGGACCTCCGATGAAGGGATGTAAGGCCACAAAGGCAAACAAGCCAAGCAGGGACGCAATCATGATGTCTGACTTGAGGTGAGTTCCTTTCCTTGACGCGTGCGACTCAAGCAAATATCCACCGACCGCGGAAGGGACGCTGCACGCTAGGATGACTGCCAACAGAGGCATCGAAGACGGCCGCATACTGGCAAACAGGATCAGCAGCACAAACCATCCGATGGCTGCTGAATAAACAGCATGTTTTGTAGAATTTGAGAAAAAGCGGCAGACTGCACCTGAAAACAGAAACGGAATTGCCGATGCAAAGCCGAGCATCGCAAGGCCCACAGTGGTTGGCATGTAGCTTCCAAACAAAAGAGCCCAAGGGAAATATCCGAGAAATATGGCGACATTGCCACCAAAGAAGACGCCATCAACATTGCTTTTTTCTCTTGGATGCCGCATCGAGCCGACCATAATTCCAACTGACGACGTGGAGAAAAAGAGAACCCACAGCCTGAGCTCACCCAGTCCATCTGGCCCCAAATAGTAGCATTGTTTGACATCACAGAACTGGTAAAGCATCGCCATCAGGACAGAAATAGTGACTGCTGCGGCACCTGACGCAACGATGGGACGGAATCGCCCCGCCAAGCCAATCGCAACGCCTGAAAGAATTATAGAAATGAGAAAAACCCACAGCCGGGCGCCAGAGAAGGTAAAGAACGACGGATCCCGGATTGTATATAGATGGAATGTATATGACTCAAAAACGATGGGCACAATCAAAATAGAAGCAAACGCTGCGCCAGTTGATGCCCACCTCTTCAGCATGAAGATTCGATCGGATTGTTTGGTATTATCACTTGCTCACCTGAGGCGAGTCCCAAAGATGAGCAGATTCATCCGTTGCTTACGGAGGGAGTTGTGTTGTCGCGGCCTTGTGATGCTAGCGCTCTTGGTTTGTCGGCCTGATGAGAATCTCGTTGACATTCATGTGAGCTGGAGATTCAACTGCAAACAGAATCGAGTTCGCAATGTCCTCTGACTGGAGAGAATCCATCTGCTTTGATGCCTGTACAAATTTTTCAAGCGACTTGTCCGTGATCGTGTTGAGGAGTTCAGTAGCTACGACCCCGGGCTCTATGCATGTAACTCTAATGTTCGCTCTCTGGCTTAGCTCCTGACGAATCCCTTCGCTGAATGCAGCAACAGCATGCTTGGTTGCGCAGTAGACGCTGCCTGCCGGAAACACGACTCTCCCTGCAACGGAAGAGATATTGACGATATGTCCTGATTTCTTGGCAATCATGTGGGGGATTGCTGCCGCCGTGCAGTAAAGGACCCCCTTGATGTTCACGTCTATCATCTGATCCCATTCGTCCACTTTTAGATTCTTGAAAAAGCTCAGCGGCATCAACCCGGCATTGTTGACGAGGATGTCTACCGTCCCCCATTTTTTTACAACGGCGTCTACAAAGGCATCGCAATCTGGCTTTTTGGTCACGTCAAGCTTGTGAATCATTATTTCTCCGCCGCTGCCTGCGATCTGCTTCTCAAGGGATTCCAGCTTGTCCGTTCGTCTGGCGCCGGCTGCCACCTTGGCACCTGCCTTTGCCAGCGCAAGTGCAGTCGCGTAACCAATGCCGCTGCTAGCACCTGTAACAATTGCCACTTTGCCGCTTATCATTTCTGTCCAGCAGGGATGCAAAATGCAGTAATATGTTCTTGTTGCCCGACGATCGCTTACTCTGCGGCTTTAGCATAGATTCGTGGCGCGAACATCTACCGCGATCCAGCTTGAACAAAGCTTAAGTAGGATATTTACACTCTTAGTATCGGCGACAAAGCTCATGAGCCTAGACGACAGTGACGAACTCAATTACCTCTGCACAAAGGTCAAGTTTATTCATAAATACATGGGAAAAAACAACTGCACTTACGAGGACGCAGAGCGCGAATTCCACATCTGGATTGAAGGTCTCATGGACAGCAGGATTGAGCTGGCCAACAAGATGTTAAATGCCAGGCCCTAGACGCTCTGCTCTTGCTGTATGCTTTGCTTCCTTGCCATGAACAATAATACCCCGCCAAACATTAGGAGCACCACGGCAAGCCCTTGCGCGCCCCCGTTTGGCACAAGGACGAGATATCCTATGGCAAAGCTAAAGCAGGTCGCTGCCTGCAGCATGTACGAGACCAGTGGCCGCATCTTGGTCTTTTTCGCAATGTACCCTAAGGCAAAGAAAGCCGCCGCAGGATAGATGGTAAGAAGTATGAATTGGTCAATGTCGATGCCAAGGTGGACCATCGCCTGAAATACTTGTGCTGGCGCTAATAATAATTTTCGTCACTCAGGGCTGGGCATGCACATGCACCGCAACTCCGCTTTCGACTATGGAACGGGCGTTTTCGAGCGGCAGGGATGCAACGTCTTCCTGCTGGAATGGCCCGTACTTGTTCATGTCAACTCCGACAAACGATTCTATTGGCTTGAGGAACCTGACAAGCACCTGTTTTGAACGCACGCGCAACGAAATCGATTCAAGCACTTTGACTCTCCCTTTCAAAGTTGCAGAAACGATTTCGTCAATTCTGGCGGCAGATTCTGACATCCCGTCGAGCGCGTATTTTTCCTCGTCAGTGAGCTTTGAATAGTCTATCGCCTCGCCTGAATGTAGCTTGTATAGCCTTGCCTCTATCAACAGCCGGGCAGAAGTTGCGAGCAGATCAGTTAGGCGGTCTCTGACTTTGGCTTCAATGCCGTCGTAGCCTTGACCCTTCAAGCTGCCGAGCGCCGCGGCAATTTTCTGAAAAGTGTCAGGCTCTATTTGCTGGATCGGGCCGGTTTCGATTTCCCTTTTCAGCATCCTGTAGATGTCTTTTAGTGCCAAACCGCCGGTCATCCCGGACTCTGTGTCGCTACTTTGCCGCCCAGACATGGTGATCAAGAACAGACAAGCCTTAAATTATAGGCTTTTAGTGTCCTAGAATTGGTGTACCCCGGTTGCCTTATAAGTTAATTGATGGCAAGATTGAACCGTTAACATTTACCGCCGAATCAGTGATGCAAAAGCTAAAGGATGACAACATCAAATTCCTCGACTTGCAATTCACCGGCCTTTTTGGAAGGTTTCATCACACGACTATGGATGCCAGGATGTTCCGAATCGACGACTTTACCAACGGGCTTCCCAAGCTCGACGGGTCCAGCATCAGGGGCTTTACGGAAATCCATGAATCAGACCTCATAATCAGGCCGGACCCGGCTACATATGCGACGATACCGTGGATAGGTTCGCCAACTGCAAGGCTGATATGCGACATCTTGAGCGGCGGCGACAAGCGCGAAACTTTTCCAAGGGATCCCCGCGGAATAGCAAAAAAAGCAGAAAAGTACGTCTCTGACCAGGGCTTTGACACTTCATACTGGGGCCCAGAAGTAGAGTTTTTCGTTTTTGACAAGCTTGAAGTAAACACAATGACTCCGTACCAGGGCCAGAGCTACCACATCACGTCACGGGAGGCGCCCTGGTCTACCGACAGTGTCGGCTATGCGCTAAGGCTGAAGGAAGGTTACCTTCCGAGCGCGCCTGGTGACACCCTTATGGAATACCGCAACGAATGCGTCCACACGCTTACCAACAATTTTGGCATCCTCTGCGACGCGCATCACCATGAAGTCGCGACTGCAGGGCAATGCGAGATAGACATCCGCTATGATTCGCTTGTTAATGCAGGCGACTCGGTCCAGAGCTACAAGTACATTGTGAAGAACATTGCAAAAAAACAGAACATGATAGCTACGATGATGCCAAAACCAATCGCGCTTGACAATGGCTCCGGCATGCACGTCAACGTCAGCCTCTGGAACAAGGGCAAGAACCTGTTCTACGATTCGGCAGACGAGTATGCAGAGATGTCCCAGACTGCGCGCTATTTTGGCGGAGGCATTATGGAACATGCACACTCGCTTGCAGCAATAGTTGCCCGGACTACGAATTCATACAGGAGGCTTGTGCCCGGGTACGAGGCGCCGGTCTATATCGCTTGGAGCACTGGCAACAGGTCGGCCATAATCAGAATCCCCGCGCACTTTAAGGGAACCAAGTTTGCGAGCATGAAGCGGATCGAATTCAGGGCGCCTGACCCCTCATGCAATCCTTACCTTGCATTTGCCGCAGTCCTTGCAGCGGGCCTTGACGGGATCAAGAAAAAGAGAGAGATTGGCGATCCTGTCAATGAGGATATTTTCAAGATGACTCCAAAGAGAAGGCGCGAGCTTGGAATCTCCCAGCTCCCGGCCAGCCTCAGGGAGGCATACGAGGAACTTGAAGGCGACAGCGCGTTCCTCAAGCCGGTATTTGACAGCGAAACTATAGACAGGATAGTAGAGCACGAGGCTAAAGAGCACGTCGAGCTGGCAGTCAGACCACACCCTCACGAGTTTTCGATGTATGCAGACGTCTAGCCGGACCTGCCGAGCAGGCGCCTTGCCGCCCTTCGAGTAAGGCTCTCACCCTTGCCCTTTGAGATTGACTGTGCAATTACGGCAAACAGCAGCCCGAGCCCAGCCGCAGTGGACGTAAGCCAAATGATATAGTTGTTGCCGAGATCCAGCCGGCCGCTCCAAAGTTCTTGGCCCAAGCGGAGCAGTATCGTGATTATTCCCTGACCTGTTCCGAGCATCACAAGGACCTTGCCAATGTTGACCCGATTTGCCGCAAACAGCGCGGCGCCCATGAGCACGGTAAAGCCCCCCAGCTGGCTGAGCAGCGCAAGAATGCCTATGGGCACGATGGCAAGGCTCCAGAATTCCCTTGCAGTATGCACAACCAGCTGCTCCCTTATCAGCGAAAAAATTTCAATATTTGCGCGATAACCGGAAAGCAGGAACAGTATCCCGGAGACAAACGCTACACCTGCCGCAATCCTGTTTCTTGTAGTGCTGTAGCGCAGCGTCTGCAGCCGGTCTCGCACTATTCGCTCATTCACCGCGGACTTTGGTATATGGCCCATCACGGCAAGGTGCTTCATCCTTGCATAAGTATACTTGCGGCGGGCTTCATACGCAGTAATCCGAAGCTTTATGCCTTTCTTGTCAACCGATTCTGCAAATGCCTTTGGGATAAAGTAGTTTGACAGGCTTACAAGGCCGCGCTTTACCACAAGGTGATCGCTTACCACCCTGCGAAGAAATCCCAGCTTTTTCCTGTCGGAACTATACACTGCCCTGTTGATAAGAGCCGCCCAGTCGGAAAATGGGTCGTCGTTTGAAGTCACTGGCAAATAAAGATCCGCTTGCAGCGCTATTATGGGTTGCCGGCATCTAGAAGATGGACACTCTACAAAAGAGAGTCCCTAAAGGTAATCCCCCAGGTGAATGGGTGCATGAGACGCGCGCAAAAAGGCGGAAAAATAAAATGATAAGTCGGGGTATATGTATAGGACTAGTGTGCATACAAGAAAAGCGGGACTAGTACTGGCATCAGCGTTAGCAGTATTGCTCGGATCTGGCCTTGCTGGCCAGGCCCACGCAGCACAAATTGACGCGTCGCTCATACCAGAATACGACAGGGCAGCTGGGAGCTTTACCGGGACAAAATTCATCCAGATAACCTACCAGCCTGGGAGCGAAGCGGCAAAACTCTTTGACGGGAAAACCCAGAGAATCGAGTTCTCCATCAATGGAGCCAATGCAAGCGGAATGGCCGAACTTATTGCACTTGTAAACGCAGCGTTGATCGCGACAGAAAGCCCCGCTCAGGTGACCAGCGCCAACTTGACTTATTCCGGGGTCCTCAAGGGAGGGCCGGACAGGCTTACTCTTACCTACAGGGTAGAGCTTGTACAAGAGTTCTCGGGGTTCAAGCTTAACCAGACGGCAGTGGACGACATCCCGATGGATGTAAACTGGCGCGGATTTGTCATCGAACAGGCCGTGCCCGTGGAATCACCGGAGCATGGAGTCGTCAACATAAACCATCCAATTGGCCTGCTCGAGGAGACCTTTCCAGAGTATGCACAAAAGCTCATGGAAACGCAAGCCAGAGCCATCATGACAGAGCCGATACTTGACTTTAGTGAGATTGGCGACATGCGGCTTGACAGGTGGCACTCGCTATTTGACCCGACATTCTCTATTGTCAGCGCAGGTGACGTGCTAAGCGGAGACATTGGAAATGCAAAAGTGCTTTCGGTATACTCGCTAGGAGAATGCAGCATAAGGGAAGGTTGCCCGCCTCCAAAGGAAGATGATGCAACAGTCAGCGTGGATGGTGCAGAGCTTAAAGTCCACATATCTACGCCGCAGCCAAATTCTCAGATCGAGATCGCAGGCTTTACGAGCATCGAGCGGGCAGGCAATAACCAGCTATTGCGTGTGACTATGGACGACCCGACATTTGCCATACCTGATTTTACTATCATGGTGCTCCTGGTATTTGGCGGCATGATGGGCGCAATCGCCATAATGGTGCTGATAAAAACCAGAAAATAGGTTCAGTACTTCCAGTCGGGGGCAAGCCCGTTCCACCAGACGCGGTAGGGCCGGGCATCAGCGCCTAGCTCTTCTTTTATCCTGTTCTCCAGTGCGAAAAACATGTTTTCAAGCGCGTCGGTGCCGCCATCGGCATACAGTTCACGTCCAATCTCCTCGGCGCGCTTTCTCTTGGCTGGCACGTCCACTGACTGTGGATCTTTGATGCAATATGTAAAGAGGTCAAAGAGCTCCTCTTCGAGATACGCGTCCAAGCGGTGCTAATCGACCCTCTTTATTATGTGGTAGCCAAATTCCGTCTTGACCGGTTCTGAAAGCTGGCCTTTTTCAAGCTTGAATGCTGCTTCTTCAAACGGCTTGACCAT